>JAYEPK010000297.1:0-13657 GCA_034723935.1 Thermoplasmatota archaeon | reverse complement strand
CCCCGTCGATCAGTATGAGGTCCGGAAGTTCTCCATCCTCATCAAGGACCCTTCTGTATCTCCTGAATACGGCTTCCTTCATGGAGAGGCAGTCGTCGTTCCCGGCAGACCTTATCCTGAACTTCCGGTATCCCTTCTTGTTCGGTCTCCCATCCTTGAACTGCACCATGGAGGCCACGGTTCCTGACCCGTGCAGATGAGAGATATCGAACCCTTCTATGGTGATCGGTGTCTTCTTCAGGTGAACGGCTTCCCTGAGGGAATTCAAGACCGTGGTTCCCTGTGCTTCCTTTTCCAGTTTCTCCTTGTAAAGAAGTGAGTTCCTGTTGCCAAGCTCCATCATGGACCTCATCTCTTCTCCCCTGGTCCTTGAAACGGTCACCCGTGTTCCTTTTCTTGTAGATAGGAAGGTCTCGAGTTCCATTTTTTCCAGCTTAGAGATTTTGAGTCTGTCCACGACGATCTTCTTCGGGACCTGCCCGGATATCGCATAGATACCAGAGACAAGGTCCCCATCAGGTTCTTCAAGGGGTTCGTCAACATCAAGGACAAAGGAGTTAACATCAACCACACGACCCTCCCTGATCTTTACTATGGATACGATCATCCCCCCCTCGCCGAGTGATATTGCATCTATTTCCCCGCCGTTCACAAGTATGACCTTCTGTGCTTCCCTTATCTTTTCAAGGCCACCGAGTATGTCCCTGATGAGTGCTGCTCTTTCAAAGTTCTCCCTGGAGGAAGATCTCCACATCTCCTCTTTCAATGTGGCAATCACCTCCTCTCTTTTCCCCGATAGGAATCCTCTGAGGCCATCAACGATGATGTTGTAATCCTCTCTGTCTGGCTCCCCGGTGCAGGGAGCAAGACATCTGCCGAGATGGTGTTCCAGACATGGTCTGGATGTTCTGGACATGTCTCTGTGGCAGGATCTTACTGGGAAGCTTTTTCTGAGCCATCTCAGGGATCTTCGAACAGCCTTAGGGTCCGAGTGTGGTCCGAAATAGTCACCCTTGCCATGGTCCAGTCCCCTGACCTGGTGGACTGCCGGATATTCTTCTCTCGTGATCATAAGGTATGGGTAGGATCTATCATCTTTGAGCCGGATGTTGAATTTCGGCTTGTATCTCTTGATGAGGGTGTCCTCGAGTATCAGAGCCTCGAGTTCGCTCTCTGTTGCTATCCAGTCTATCGTATCCGAGGATTCTCTCAACCGAATTTCCTTCTTGTTCCTCTTATCCTGGAGGTGGGATCTTACCCTTGACCGGATGTCAACTGCCTTGCCAACGTACATCACTTTGCCGGATGATGCCTTGAACAGGTAAACTCCGCAAGCGGAGGGCAGGGTGGCAGGGTCGGTCATCATTGAACAATGGAACCGATCATTGATATATTTGATATTCGGGGAGCATGAAACTGAAAGCGATGAAGATTTGATTCATCTTCTCTTTCTCTTGTATCTCTTCGGATCAAAGATATCATCATCTTCGTCCTCGTCATCATCTAAATTGTTGTCTTTGCGGACATCTCTGCGAAGATCCGATCCTTCATCGGTCTCCTTCTCTTCATAGAAATCGAAGTCAACTTCTTCTGTTTCTTCATCCTCTTCTTCGTCCAGGTCGAAGTCCATTTCTTCCTCCTCCTCCTCCTCTTCCTCCTCCATGTCTTCTTCCTTATCTTCAAGGTCACCACCTTGAAGGTTCGACGAATCTACAGTTTCGTCGGAATCTTCTTCTATCTCGAAATCGAAGTCAACTTCTTCTTTTTCATCATCATTTACTTCCTCTGTTTCTTCATCCTCTTCTTCGTCCAGGTCCATCTCGAATTCATCTTCTTCGGTCTCGTCCGGATCTGGAGTTTTTTCCCTTTTTTCTCCTGGAACAGGTGTGCCGATCTCGGGTTCCCTTTTCTCTTTTTTCTCCTTTCTCTCCTCGAACTGGGTGGGGTCGATATCATACTCTTTATCACAGAACCAGCAGAATATCTTGCCTGAGCTGGACCTTTTCAATGGTACACCACAAGATGGACATACAGAGCCCGATACGTGCCCCTTTTTATTGCCATCCTCTGCCTGGTTTCCATCGTCCTCGTTGACCCATGCGGTCCTGAGGGTTACACGTCTACCGTTCGACACTATATACGGACCTCCGATTCACATCATTCAATATCAATAATACTATAAAATTCCTTACACCTAATTATCCTTTCCTTCCATGGGACCTCACGGTCCTCTTGAGTTCCTTTCTAATAAATTCCGCAGTGTAGGAACCTTTTTTTCTGGCAACGGACTCTGGAGTGCCCTCAGCAACGATATTCCCCCCTTCATCTCCTCCTTCCGGGCCGAGGTCGATCAACCAGTCGGCGGTCTTGATAACATCAAGATTATGCTCTATCACGATCACAGAGTTGCCCTTGTCCCTGAGTTTCTGAAGAACGTGAAGTAGCTTTCCAACATCATCGAAATGCAGTCCAGTTGTCGGTTCATCCAGCAGGTATATGGTTTTCCCCGTTGCCCTCTTCGAGAGCTCGGTCGCAAGTTTCACTCTCTGGGCCTCTCCTCCTGACAGTGTTGGAGCAGGTTGTCCAAGTTTGATATAGCCGAGACCCACGTCCGACAGCGTCTTGAGCTTCCTCCGGATACCTGGAATGTTCTCGAAGAACTTGAGCGCTTCCTCGATGCTCATGGCAAGGACATCTGCGATGTTCTTACCCTTGAACCTTACCTCGAGAGTTTCCTTTGTGTATCTTTTCCCGTTGCAGACCTCACAGGGGATGTAAATGTCGGGAAGGAAATGCATCTCCAGTTTGATCATTCCGTCACCATCGCAGCTTGCACATCTTCCCCCTTTGATATTGAACGAGAACTGCCCCATCTTGTAACCTCTTGCCTTTGCAAGTGGTGTTTTAGAGAACAATTTCCTGATCGGAGTGAAAGCCCCCGTGTAGGTGGCCGGATTGGACCTTGGAGTTCGTCCTATCGGTGATTGATCTATTACAATGGCCTTGTCTATGTTCTCCAGACCTTCTATTGTTTCGTGCTCTCCAACCTGGTTGGTGGATCCATTAAGATGCTTTTTCAGGGCCTTGTACAATATGTCCTCGACGAGCGTGGATTTTCCTGACCCTGAAACCCCGGTAATGCAGGTGAATACGCCGAGAGGGATACTGACATCGATGTTCTTCAGATTGTGTTGCCTTGCGCCCTTGATGATCAGTTTCTTTCCATTTCCCTTCACCCGCTTCTCAGGAACAATGATCATCTTCTTTCCGGAAAGGTAATGTCCGGTTACCGACCGCTTGGAAGCACAAATGTCCAGTACATTCCCCTCTCCGACAATCTCACCACCGTGCATTCCCGCTCCCGGACCGAGATCAATGATATGATCAGAGCTTCGGATCACCTGCTCGTCGTGCTCGACGACTATGATGGTATTTCCGAGATCCCTCAGGTTCCTCAGCGTCTCTATCAGTCTGTGATTGTCCCTTTGATGAAGCCCGATGGAGGGTTCATCAAGAACATAGAGCACCCCTACCAGTGAGGATCCTATCTGTGTTGCAAGCTGTATTCTCTGTGCTTCTCCTCCCGAGAGGGTTCCGGTCGGTCTATCAAGCGTGAGATAGTTCAGACCAACATTTCCGAGGAAGGATAATCTGTTTGTTATCTCCTTCAGAAGCTGTCTGGAGATGTATCTCTCCTTTTCCGAAAGGACGTTTTCAAGGCCATGGAAGAATTCGAGAGAATCCCTGATGGAAAGATGAAGGACATCATGGATATTCAGATCGTCGATCGTAACAGCCAGGCTGGCGCTTTTCAATCTTGCACCACCGCATGAAGGGCAGGGTGCTGACCTCATGAACTTCCTGTAGAACTCCATGGCCATGTCGGATCTGGTTTGCCTGTACCTTCTCTTTATCGTGGGGATTACTCCCTCGTACCGTCTTCTCTGCCGGAATTCGTAGGTCTTTGAACTTATGTGGATCGGATAGGCCTTATCGGTCCCGTACAGGATGCTTTTCCGGATCTTTTCGGGCAAGTCCCTCCAAGGGGTATTGATGGAGAATCCCATCTCCTGTCCAAGGCTTTCAAGAATCCTAAGACTGTACGAACCTTCCGGGTCCGTCTTGAACAATCCAATGGCTCCATTGGAAAGGGATCTACCGGGATCAGGGACCACCAGGTCCGGGTCCACATCAAGCGTTGTTCCGAGCCCTGTGCATTCCTTGCACGCTCCGAAAGGGCTGTTGAATGAGAACATCCTCGGTTCCAGATCGGGTATCGAGATGCCATGCTGCGGGCATGACATCCTCTCCGAGAAGAACCTTGTTTGCCCCTCCCTCTCACCGTCCACCTCATCGATCACCACTATCCCTCCTGATAATCCAAGGGATTGGGAGATGTCCTCGGTTAACTGATCGAGATGGTCCTCATCGGTCCTCAGAACATCCAGTATAACGTGAATATCGTGTTTTTTATTCCTGTCCAGAACAGGTATGCTCCCGAGTTTGATCTCTTTACCATCTATTCTTGATCTGAGGAATCCCTGTTTTTTAAGGCTCTCCATTTCATCGATATGGGTTCCTTTCTTTCCAAGTACCACAGGTGCCAGGACCTTGACGGTCCTTTCACCTTCTTCCATTATCCTGTCTATTATCTGGTCCTGTGATTGTCTCTCGATCTCCATGCCGCAGACAGGACAGTGAGGAATGCCTATTCTTGCGAAAAGGAGTCTTAAATGGTCGTGGATCTCTGTTGTTGTGGCCACGGTGGATCGTGGGTTCTTGGATGGAGAATGCTGTTCTATCGATATGGAGGGGGACAATCCTTCGATGGAATCCACATCCGGTTTGTCCATAACACCAAGGAACTGTCTTGCGTAGGATGAGAGGGATTCTATGAACCTTCTCTGCCCCTCTGCATATATCGTATCGAAGGCCAGTGATGATTTGCCGGATCCGGAAAGACCTGTGATCACTACCATCTTGTTCCTAGGTATCCTGAGGTCTATCGACTTCAGATTGTGCTGCCTTGCACCTTTGATCACGATGTCGCTCTCGGGCATGGACTGACCTGGGGGAGCAATAAGGATGTTTGATAAAAACCCTTTCCAGGAAGGTCATATCAGGATGGTCACGGGTCGTGTTTCTGTACACGCTTGTAGGGATCTGTAGAAGGATGCCATTGACATTCGACTGTTGATAATTGGATGATCTCCGGTAAATATGACAGCTGTCGATCGAAAGAACATGTCCAGCCCTTCTTTGACGGTCCGATCAAAGGCATTGGGTTCGACCCGGGAAGACCGGTCATTGCCTCTGGATTCCGATTGGGTTGCGATCCCTGGGGGCCCGAATGAGGTCGGGGCCAGGTACATTCCAAGGTCATATTTGAAAAAGAGGGATATGTCCAGGAGCGATGTGGTAGCAGGAGCCCTGACCGTTCTTTTCTCTTTTCTTGTATTCCATCCATTTCTTTTGTGATATAGGCAGTTTTTGTTTTCAACCATGGCAAAGGATAAAAATACCCATGTACATTACCAACAATAAGGGGTCATGCGGGGGACTATCCGGTCATTACAGCGGTCTTTCCCATATGGGACATCGGAGCTAAAAGGAAATGTCCAGGGAAAGAGTGTATCCAAGAAGGAGCAACCCCCTTGAACTGAGCAGGAAGGCACGACGTAGGTTATCCCCTCCGGTTTCCCCCAATTCAAAGAGACCTCTTTCAAGATCAACAGCTTCAAGACCGCTTCCACCAGATTCTTTTTCGCTAAGTGAGATCAGCGTGAAGGATACAATCGGGGACATTCCTGGCCTATGGGTCCATGATTTCAAGGTTCGTCCAGGGATCCTGGATGTCCTGGGACTTTCACGACTTCCGGATATTGATGATGTAAAAAAGGATGTGGATGGCATACTGAAGGAGATCAGACAGCGAGAGAAGGAGAGGAACCTGGATCTGGATATGGATGACCTGAAGAAAGATGTGGCATCCATTGTGAAAATAATGGAAAAGGCAGATATCAAGAGCAAGAAGGGAGATGTCAATTACTCTTCCCGGGAACTCAGGAACGTCTCCCTTGATGTCAGAAGGATGATCAGGCGAATAGATGCTATCGGATCGAGAACAGCAGGGATGAAAACCGCCAGAGAACTCCCGGACATTGATGATGTTTCCAGGGATGTCAGGGCTATAAGCGATCTCTCTGACATAGATCTGGCTCCCATCCATTTTAGAACCAATTCGATACCTGGAGGTTCAATAAAGGGGCACAGATCGATCGATCGTGACAAGGAAGGAATGGGGAAAAAGCAGATCGGATCGATCAACTGGAAAAGACTTATCCCCTTCATTTTCCTTGCTGGTGCTGCAATTGCCTATTCGATGGTCTTCATGAGACAGATGTTCGAGGTACCGATATCCAGGATCCTACCCCTTTCTGTCAAGCCCAATACTATCTATCTGACATTGCTCTTCATCCTTTTTTCCACATCGATCGTCAACGTTTACCGGAGGATAATGATAACCAGGGCAAGAAGATCGAACGTACCCATGTGGGGACAGGATGGTGGTATGATATGAAACCCTGGACCATTTTTGGCATAGTAATAACAGTTGTTATCATGCTGCTAATCATCGGATCGATATGGACCACAAGGGTCTTCTGGTTGTTCACGATAATGTATTTCATCGGCTGTTACTACACGGTCATAGCTCTTTTCGGAGCCTTCTGGGATACCAAACCACCATTGCCGAATCCCGGTTACAAACCATTCATCTCCGTTCTCATCCCCATGAAGAACGAAGAGAAGGTCATCTCCAACACTTTGATGGATCTGAGGCAGCAGTTCTATCATCTGAACGGGAGGAGCAGGATGGAGATAATTGCGATCGATGACAGATCGACGGACAATACTGCAAAGGTTGTTCGAAACCTTGTATCGAAGTGGGGGAACGGAACGAAACACAAGCTGAGGCTGGTGCGGAACCTGGGCAAGAACCACGGGAAACCGGCTGCCCTTAACTCTGCTCTCAAACATGCCAAGGGTGACATTATATGCGTTTTCGATGCTGATGCACGGGTGCCTCCGGATTTCATGGAGAAAGCGATACCGTATTTCATGGACGATAAAGTTGGGGGTGTTCAGGGGAAGGTCAGGATATTCAATCGACTTGACAATACCCTGACAGAGATACAGGATGATGAGTTTGCATCGTTCAACAGGGCAGTTCAACGATCGAGGGACGCAATAGGTGGGGCGGTCGCCCTTGGAGGTAACGGGCAGTTCACCAGAAAAAGCATTCTGGATGAGTTGGGGGGCTGGACCGAAGAAAGTATAACCGAGGACCTCGAGCTTTCCGTTCGCTTCTACGAAAAAGGTTGGAAGATAAGATATGCAGAAGGTTCTACCGTATATCAAGAGGCAGTCTCCTCTGTTTCAGCCCTTTTCAAACAGAGAACAAGATGGAGCCAGGGTCATATACTTACATTCCTCCATCTTGCTCCAAGGGTTCTCATGAGCCCGATGATCCCACCGATGAAGAAGCTGGATCTTCTTATCTATCTGACCGGCATAATGACACCAGGTTTTGTCTTTCTTTCATATTTCTTTGGAGGTATGGCTTTCCTATCATCGATCACGGTATCTTCAGGTGTCAACGATCTTCTCTGGATATGGGCATCAATTGCATTCATACCGGTCATATACTGGGGACTGTGGTCGGAGGTATCAAAGAATCCTCTGGACCTGATCTTCAGAAGCTTCAGGATATTCATGTTCTGCTTTCATTGGATCCCGACGTTCTTCTACGGGTGGTACAAAGCACTCGAAAGCGGGTTCAGGGACGGTCATCCCAGATGGGAGAAGACCAGGCACAAGGTCACAACATTCAATTTCGAGATATTCTGAATCCGCATGATCTATTCGGTGATCACTTTTTCTATGATGTCCACTGCCCAATCAAGGTCCTCTTTTAAAATTGTAAGGGCCGGAGCAAAACGTATTGTCTGTCCATGTGTGTCCTTTGCAAGTATTCCTCTCTCCTTCAGATCATTGCAGTATACCCTTGCCGGTCCTGCCTCTTTTTTTAACTCAACAGCCACAAGGAGACCTTTCCCTCTGATATCGATGATCTTTTCAGTATCTATTGATTTCAATCTATTCATGAAGTAAGCACCAAGCTCATCTGCCCTCTTGTCGAGCTCTTCATCTTCGAGGACCTCAAGGGCGGCCATGGCTACAGCTGAACCAATTGGGTTTCCGCCGAAGGTGGAACCATGGGTTCCCGGCCTGAAAACATCCATCAAGTTCCGATCGGCCAATGCGCCGGAGACTGGATACAGTCCCCCACCCAGGGCCTTTCCAACGAGCAGAACATCCGGCCTGGCATTCTCATGCATGAAGCAGAACTTCTTCCCCGTTCTGCAGAAACCTGTCTGGATCTCGTCCAAGACAAGGAGTATGTTCTTTTCGCTGCAGATCCTTCTGACCTCTGTAAGATATCCTTCACTTGGGATCTTTACACCTGCTTCCCCCTGGATGGGCTCAACAAGGAAAGCAGCAGTGTTCTCGTTTACAGCCTCCTCGAGTGCTTTCGTATCATCATAGGGTATGATCTTGAAGCCGGGAGTGGCCGGTCCAAAACCCTCGTATGCATCCGGGTCCGTTGAGAATCCGACTATTGTGGTGGTCCTCCCGTGAAAATTCCCCTCGCAGACAATGATCTCTGCCTTCCCTTCCGGCACGCCTTTTATCTCGTAGGCCCATTTCCTTGCAAGTTTGATACCGGTTTCGACCGCCTCCGCTCCGGTGTTCATGGGAAGGGCCGATCCGAATCCCGAATACTCGCATAGTTTTTTCAGAAAAACACCCATCACATCATTGTGGAACGCCCTGCTGGTCAGGTCCAGTTTATCCACCTGGTCCTTCATGGCCTTAATGATCTTCGGATGTCGGTGCCCCTGGTTCACTGCCGAATAGGCCGACAGACAGTCAAGATATCTCTTGCCCTCGACATCCCAGACCCAGGGCCCCTCGGCTCTTGAAAGGACCACGGGAAGAGGGTGGTAATTATGGGCTCCGTATTCATTGTCCAGGTCTATGATCTTCTGGGTAGCTGTCATGGTTGATCCATCCTTCAGGTCTCTCGAGACCTTGATGTGTAACCCATCTTCATAAAAGAAACTTATCTTGGATCTACTCGCCAATTATCTGTGTCCTTTCTGTGAGAGCATCTTCTTGATCTCTGTTATTCTGTCCCTGAGTATGGCTGCATCCTCGAACCGCAGCTCCGATGCAGCAAGGTGCATCTCGTCCTCAAAATTTCCAAGGACGATCTCAAGGTCCTCTATGTTATCGGGATCTTCCATGGAGGTGGTTCCCGGTGTTGATATGCCTTCGGGAAGTATGGACCTGATCTCCTTGCTGATGGTGACAGGGGTAATACGATGCTCCCTGTTGAAGGCCAACTGCAGTATTCTTCTCCTGTTCGTTTCCCCGATCGCCCTCTTCATCGATCCGGTCATCTCATCCGCATACATGATCACCTTTCCGGACACGTTCCTGGCTGCTCTGCCTATTGTTTGGATAAGGCTCGTTTCGGACCTGAGAAATCCTTCCTTGTCCGCATCAAGTATTGCCACGAGCGATACTTCCGGAAGATCAAGTCCTTCTCTCAGGAGATTGATCCCCACGATCACATCGTATTTTCCTCTCCTGAGATCGTTGATGATACCTATCCTGTCAAGGGTCTTGACATCGGAATGTAGGTAATGCACCTTGACACCGAGCTCCTTGAGATGATCGGATAACATCTCGGCCGTTCTCTTGGTCAATGTTGTAACGAGCACTCTTTCATCATGGGATGCCCTGTTCCTTATCTCTCCAAGAAGGTCTTCCAGCTGGCCCTTGATTGGTCGAACATTGATCTCCGGGTCCACGAGACCCGTTGGTCTAATTATCTGCTCGACCATCCTCTTCGAGTTCTTCTTCTCATAGGGCCCAGGTGTTGCGGATGTGAATATGGTCCTGGAGAGTTTCTTCTCGAACTCCTTGAACTTCAGAGGTCTGTTGTCCAGAGCGGCCGGGAGCCGGAACCCATATTCCACAAGGTTCTCCTTCCTTGAACGGTCTCCGTTGTACATGGCCCCTATCTGCGGGACCGTAACGTGTGACTCATCAATGATAAGTAGATGATCATCGGGAAAGAAATCGAGCAGGGTATAGGGCGGCTCACCCGGATTTCTTCCATCGAAGTAACGGCTGTAGTTCTCGATACCAGAGCAGGACCCCATCTCGCGTATCATTTCAAGATCGAAGTTGGTTCTCTGCTCGAGCCTTTCCGCCTCGAGGAACCTGTCACGGCCCCTGAACCAACTCACCCGTTCCCTCATGTCGTTGTCTATCCGGGACAGTATCCTGTCCAGTTGATCCGACGATATGTTGTAGTGTGTGGCTGGAAATATCAGAAGCCTTTCGATCTCATTCATTATCTCCCCGGATACGGGATGTATGTACTGGATCGAATCTATTCTATCCCCAAGGAACTCGAGTCTTGCAACAGTTTGGTCCGCTGTGCAGATCTCGATCATCTGTCCTCTGGCCCTGAACGTGCCCCTCTCCAGTGATTCTCCCCTCCTGTACTGTATCTCCACCAGAGAAGAGTAAAGATCCTTTCTGAGGAGCGTCCTTCCAACCTCGATGTCGATGCTGTGCTTTTTGTATTCCTCCGGAGAGCCGAGACCGAAGATGCATGATACCGATGATACTATGATGACATCCGATCTTGTCATGAGGGACATGGTGGCCTTGTGTCTCAATCTATCTATCTCATCATTGATGGATGCATCCTTCTCGATGTAGAGGTCCTTCCTGGGAACATATGCTTCGGGTTGGTAGTAATCATAATATGAAACGAAATATTCCACTGCGTTCTCGGGAAAGAAATCTCCGAATTCGGATGCCAGCTGTGCTGCGAGGGTTTTATTATGGCTTATGACGAGCGCAGGTATGCCCAATCTCTGTATCACATTGGCAACGGTAAAGGTCTTTCCTGAACCCGTGACCCCCATCAATGTAACATACTTGTCGCCTGAGTCATATGCATCGATTATCTGTTCGATGGCCTTGATCTGGTCCCCGGCCGGTTCGAATTTCGATCTTAGGTTGAATTCCCTGTCCATCATCGTTCACCAAAAGGTATCAAATATCGATCCTTACCTTCCTTCCTTCCCTTCTCACCCTGCCATCGACTATCCATTGGATCACTTTCGGGTACCATTCATGCTCTTTGCAAAGAACCCTCTTTGAAAGTGATCCCTCATCATCATTGTCGAGTATCTTCACAGGATACTGGAATATGATGGGGCCGTGGTCAACATCCTCATCAACGAAATGTATGGTCAAACCGGTAAACTTGACACCATATTCGAGTGCGTCCCTGTGTGCATGGGCACCCGGGAATGAAGGGAGAAGGGCCGGATGAATGTTGATGATCCTGTCCTTCCATTTCAGAACGAACCAGGGCGACAGGATCCTCATGAACCCTGCAAGTACGATCAGTTCGATCCCACTCCTTGTCAGAATCTCATCGATCTCCCTGTCGTAATCATCCCGGGCCCGCCCCCTGTGGTCCATGATCACGTAGGGGATCGAGTGTTTTTTCGCCCTTTCGATAACGAACGCATCCTTGTTGTTACATACGAGAATGGCTATGTCAAGGTTGACATCGCCTCTCTCGTTCGAGTCGATAATGGCCTGGAAATCGGATCCTCTCCCGGATGCCATTATTGCTATCTTCTTCCCTCTTTTCGCCTCTGGCCCATCCAATGCTGAGATTCGGTCTGTTTGCAATTCCATGCCCGTGGTTCGACCTGACATGTGGTTTAAGGGGGTTGTTGCCTCCAATATTTCCTCGGACACATCTTTCACCTTTGTGAAATTCCCTGGTAGATGCTTGAATGACCTATTAATCTTGACGGTTTCAGTGCTTGAACAACCTCAAGCCGGTAAATACCATTGACATCCCATGCTCATCAACAGCATTGATCACTTCCTGGTCCCTTATGGATCCTCCGGGCTGACCTATCGATAGAACACCCACATCGGCTACCGCATCGATGCCATCTCTGAAGGGAAAGAAAGCGTCAGAGGAGAGGACAGACCCCTTTGCGTTCTCACCCGCCTTCTTTCCAGCGATGAAACAGGAATCCACCCGGCTCATCTGTCCAGCTCCAATGCCAACGGTCCTGCCGTTCTTTGCCATGACAACGCAGTTGGATTTCACATGCTTCACAACTTTGGATGCGAAAGCCAGGTCAAGGAGCTGCTGTTCCTCGGGTTGGACACTGGATACTACCTTCCATTTGAACGGGTCCACCTCCGGCCAATCCATGGTCTGAACGAGGAGCCCTCCCTTGATCTTCACCCATCTATTTTCAGGCGCGGCATTGCTGATCATCGGTCTGTTCGTTCTGATGATCCTGAGGTTCTTCTTGCGTTTCAGTTCGCTTAGTGCCTCTTCGGAAAAAGAGGGGGCTATGACCACCTCGAAGAACCTCTGATTAATCCTTTCTGCAGTGTCCAGGTTACATTCACGGTTCAGACCGATAATACCACCGAAAGCACTGATAGGATCGCAGTTGAAAGCAAGTTCAAAAGCATCAGCAAGTGGTTTCGCGCTTCCTTCCGGTGCGATGGCCACACCTGACGGATTATTGTGTTTTATGATGGCACAGCATGAATTCTCCGGAAATTCCACAAGGATGTCTGTCACCGCATCGATGTCATATATATTGTTGTAGGAGAGATCCTTGCCCCAGAGAATGTCAGAATTTGACACGGAAATGCCATTGTAAGAGGGGTCCACGAAGTATGCACCCTGTTGATGTGGGTTCTCACCATATCTGGCATCCATTTCCTTCCGGAACCTCGCCCTGATGGAATCTCCCCAGGGCAAGTTCGGATGGAATCTGGACTGAAGCCAGTTACCTATTGCGATATCATAGGATGAGGTCAATTGGAATGCTTTGAGTGCCAGGTCCCGTCTCGTCCCTTCATCAAACCCCTTATCGGACCTCATCTTCTCAAGGATCATACCGTAATCTGATGGATCAACCACAACGATCACATCGTTGTGGTTCTTTGCAGCTGCCCTTATCAGTGAAGGTCCTCCGATATCTATATTTTCGATAGCTTCTTCGAGGATTACATCCTCTTTCTCTACTGTCCTCTCGAACGGATAGAGATTGACAATTACCATGTCTATCGGAAGGATATTGTGTTCATCCACTTCCCTTCGGTGTTCATCAATATCTCGACGACCCAGTATTCCTCCGTAAATATTCGGATGAAGCGTTTTCACCCTTCCTCCGAGGATCTCGGGGAATCCCGTAATGTTCTTGACCAGTTCGCATTCGATACCTTTCCCTGAAAGGAACCTGTGTGTCCCTCCCGATGAGATTATCTTGATACCGATATCGCTCAAACCTCTGGCAAGGATTTCCAAACCATTTTTATCAGATACGGAGATCAATGCATTTTTGACCTTAGAAGACATACCGTTTTCAAGGTAATTAAGCCATAGCTAAATAATGTTTCCCAAACGTCTTTCTATGTCCTGAGTCCCTCTTTGATGAAACTTACCTCTCTGAGCTTGGAG
>JAYEPK010000296.1:0-13745 GCA_034723935.1 Thermoplasmatota archaeon | reverse complement strand
CTCGAGGACAACGTTTCAAATGTATTCTTGAGGGGACACGATCACAGGACCATGGGATACGAGATGTATGGTGGAAAGATGCTCACCATACATTCTTCCTCCAGGTACAAGAACAGGGGTGCAAAAGGCATTCAGATCGTCAGGGCGATGGTGCATTCGAAGAAGAAGATAAGGAGGGTCAATGACATCAAGTTCCTTCATCTCGAAGGGGAGAAGATGCATGCAGCAGTCCCATCCAAGTTGGAATGAGACCACCAAATATCTCAAATACTTTTTTCTGATGACATGATCTTTACATTCCAGTAATGCTTTTTTGGGATGGGATAACTGTGAAAGCAGGATACTTTTCCATTATATGAGCCCGACGAGATCATCACTTTCCAAAGCACTTGATCTAATAAAATTCCTGTTGTATTTGGGAGCAGAGCCGTTCTCTCTTTCATATTCCGAAAGAAGGCTCTCGAGACACTGGTCCAAGGGCTCCCCCGGAGGTATCTCCTTTCTCCTGTAGTACCTTCCCTCGTTGATGGGAAACCAGCCGTTCGGAAGATGCTGGTGAAGATTGAACCTCAGGTTCCCGACCCCGACGTAAAGCACCTCTCCATCCAGTCCAATGACCTCGTAGAGCCCCATTCCACACTGCTCCAGTCTGATCGAGAGATCGTTAAGAGATTTGATCATTCCATCATCTGTCATGATACCAACCGGATATCAAATCCTCTCTGATATCTATTAAGTGATCTTGAGATATCCCGAGGAGCTCCCGGAATGGTTGAGGAAAAGATATTTTCTAACGGGTTCCCCAGTGGGTTTTGTTCACGGTAAGCATTGCATAGGGAAGTATCCATATCAAGATGGTGATGTAGAAGAACGCGTATGCAATACCGTAAACGAACTGCCAGTTCCTCTCGGTCTTTATGTAGAAGAGCATGTAGATCATTGCCATTGCAGCAATGGACCCTATCACGGTCACCAGGTGCCATGGGTTCAGTGCCACCCTGACATAGATCGTTCCTATGATGAACATCATAAGGAAAGGCATAAGTGTGGTTATTGTGGATTCGAAGAAAAGCATCTTTCTCCTCACAATTACCCTTGGGTCGTAGATGTATTTCATCAGTATGAGGGTCTCCCTGACGAATGACCTGTTCCATCTGACGAGCATCTTCATGAGCTTTCCAATGTTGTCAGGAGCAAGTGTGTGTGCCACTGCCTTTCTGGAATATACCGTAAGATAATCTCTTTTCAGAACATGATTGGTAAGCGATCTGTCATCTCCAAACGTGCATTTGCTCCCCAGGAATATCTGCTCTCTCCAGGTAGGTATAACATCCTCAAGGATGTTCTTTCTGTATGCCGATATAACACCACTGAGACAGGTGATGCCTCCGAAGACGGATGAGGTGCACCTGTAGAAATCGAAGGACATGATATACCTCACACCGAGCATCCTGGTGAGAATGTTCCGGTTCCAGTTCTCGACCTTTACCTTTCCGGTGACTCCCCCTATCCTGCTGTCCGTGAACGGAGCAACCAGATGCCTGACCGCATCCTTTTCAACTATGGTATCCGAGTCAATGAAAACAATGATCTCACCCTTTGCGTGCTTGACCCCTTCGGCCATGGCCTCCCTCTTTCCTCTGTTCTTTTGGAACCTCAGGGCCTTGATCATGTCGGGATGCTTGTTGGCCATCTCAAGGATGTTCTTGAACGTATCATCCCTCGACCCATCGTCAACAGCAATTATCTGAAAGAGTTCTTTGGGATAATCGGAGCGTAGTAAGGCCTTGAGGGTCTTTTTTACAAATGAGCCTTCGTTGTAAGCAGGTACGACAACGGTGACGGTCGGTCGGTAACCTCTATCATCGTAGGGTTTGTAGAGTGTGTAGAGGATAACACGTGTTGGAAGGTAAAGAAGTATCATGATACTGTAGATCACGATTGGGACAATGAGGTATGTGGAGGACATATCGTAAAGGTTCATGAACCTGAAATTGAACCAGAACAGACCAGCAGTTATTGAAACAATGACTATCAAAGTGATCAGCAATGCTGTGCGTACACCCCTGTGTGTCTCCATACAGCGCGGTCATCAAGTTCAAATATATAATATTTTAGGATTATTTCCCCACTCTCATGGCCAAACATGTCACTCTGTTCGGGTATCGTCCTGGCGGTCTATTTCTCTGAACCATGATATTATCATTCCTGCTGAGGACCGTACATGGTCAGCTCTTTCACGGCTCGGGGAGCCTTCCCTGTAGAGTGCTTCCTCGAAGTTGGTGACAAGGGATGTACTGCTTGCTCTGTCGGCACCGGACCTAGAGAGGTTCGACCATACCTCCCTTGGAGTATTGGATCTTCTAAGACCTATTCTTTCCGGGGAGCGGTCGATGACCTCCAGATAGGATGCGATGACCGTATCTCTCAGAGGATCGCTTCTTTCCTTTTCGATCAAGGCCCTGGCCTTGGACAGGTCGGGAGCAAGCGGCTTTGCTCTTGCTGCATTTACGTTCTCATCCAAGATCTGTTCTATTGCCTGGACCTTGACCGTCGTTCTTTTCGGAACCGGAACCGCGAACTTCATTCTGTCACCCGTTTTCCATCTCCTTCTGATGAACAGGAAGGCTATTGCAAGTACCAGGGTGACAAGCATTACCAGTGCCAGGACCTTGAAGGCCTTTTCCATTGAGGGTATCTCGTCATCATTAGTATCGTCATCGTCATCATTAGTATCGTCATCATCCTTATCAACAGGAGTATCATTCATCGCCGGTTCCTCCGTCTCCGGGGGTTCCTGCACCAGGACCCATAATACATTGCTCTTTCCATCCCTTGACCGGTTCACATGGGTCATGTGTGTCAGCTGGACCCTGTGAAGTCCGATCCCGAGGTCGCCTGCCTGAACGGAAAAAGAGGAGTTCTCACCTGTTCTCAGCTTTCCGAGCTCCATGGTGAGGTTGCCCATGCTCAGGGAGATATTTCCTTCCCCGAAGAGAAGGTTTGCGGATCCGTTGACCGTTTCGTTCAAGAGGACCGTTCCTTCCTCGAGGATCAACAAGATCTCTGAAGGAAAACTGACATTGTAGAGGAGACAGGATGAGGACGGAGCTGTCCAGTTGTCACCTTCGAAAACAGCAGGAACGGTTTGCTCCCCTGTCCTATCGAAATGATGCTCGATGGAGGCACCATATCCGATCATCACTTCTTCTTTGTTGAACAGAACAGGACCCGGGAGATTTCTTCCAAGCTCATCTTTTCCTGAAATATGGATCATTGTTGTCTCATTCGGCTCGAGAACCAGGATATCAGATCTCATGAAGAGCTTCGTGTTTATCCGTCTAATCGTGAAGGTGGAATTGGACCATTTCATGCTCTTTTCGTGATAGGCACTCACATTGTGCTTTTCCAGGGACCAGTTCCTGGAGACCTCGATATACGCCGATCCTATTCCTTTCACCGTTGTTATGTTGGTTATATTGCGACCATCAATGGATATCTGGACCCTTTCCCCGTCCAGCATCCCTATGCTGTCATCGATCGCTCTGTTCATGAGCAGTATGGAGATCTTGAAATGCGCATCATAAGGGATCGGATCCGATGGGACATCAAGAAAGAGACCTGTGACATTGTATTCATGGGCTAAGGAGAGCAGAAGGTCCTTGTACATCTCCAGCTGGTCCCGAAGATCCGGTAAGGCAGAAGTATCCATTCCGATCTCGGACCCGTTCACCAGGGAAGATGCCTCCTCCATAGCCTCCAACTCGGAATAGAGGCCGGGAAGGTCGGTGAGAGCCTGTATTAGAAGTTTAACGTTCTCCATCTCACCAGACCTAACGTTCAGTATCTCCATGGATGAGATCGTTTCGATGAAGCTCAAATGTTTCCTGGAAAATTCAGCAGTGCTGGAAGATGTGATATTCAGCGGGAAGTACAATTCGCTCAATACCTCGTTCCACGGAGGACCGATCAGTTCCAGCTGGTCCTTGACATCTCTGTTGAGTCCGGAAACGTTCTCCAGCTGTTCAAACAATCCGGAAGGCAGTTCCATATACCCGATCTCCTCGAAGGAGATGTTGCCATCATTGTTCGGGTCCGGATCGAAAACGTTCATCTGTTGAAGGTATGAAACTTCCCCTGCCAGCTCCTCAAGCTGTGATATCAGGGGTGAGTAGTCATCTAACCTGTCCCTGTAGGTTTCGACAAGCTCGTTCAATCTGGACAGGTTTCGATCCGGAGTTCCCACATCGTATGCCTCTGCCCAGAGAGATGTTCCCATCTGGGTCATTACCTCATCTTCCATCTCGACCAGGTGCTGTTCTGTTACGCCGTAAAGTGAATACTTTAACCCGAGATCATCGAACGAGTCGTTCTCAAGGATATCCATGGACGAGAGGAAACTTATCTGGTTGCCCCGGAAGGATGTGATCCCCTCGAATGTCGAATACATTCTGGTGGCAATAACATCAACGATACCTTCAAGCCCGCCTGAGAGATCTGAAACGATCGTCGATAGAACAACCGTGCGCTCCCCGAGAGTTGTATTCGCATCCATTTCCGAGGCAAGATCGCTCAATGCCTCGTCCCAGGGAGGCAGTAGACCATTCATCAGTATCGGACCAACGATCTCAGGGGACGTTCCGTTCATTTCCAGATCGATGACATGACCCGAGATCTCCACGAGCAGTGACCTCTGGTTCGAAACGGAGAGTCCCTGATCCTGCATTCTCGAAAGGTCGATATCAAGATCATTCAATTCGTCCCTCATTATATTCAATGAAGGAGAGAAAAGTGAAAGTGCCCTGTTCAGGTTCATCAACTCTTCTTTCATGAGGGATATGTTCCAGCTGGAGAGGTCGATCTCTCCGAAAACGTTGATGGCCCACAGGACATCTGTGAAGGCGCTCACAAGTTCTGTAGCATTGTCCCTGGCAGAGATAAGGCCTCCTTCGAACTCCACAAGGATCGAATAGGAGTCCACATTCTCGGGGATCCTCTCCAGGGTCTCGGAGATGTCATCTATCCTGTTGGAGAACAGATCAAGGTGCTCAACTGCCGATCCATTGTCATCGATAAGCATCGCTTCCAATGTGAGGTTCAGCTCGTTCAAAGTGGACCTTACATAATACCGGACCGCCACAACATCTATCCTGGCCTTATCATAGTCCTCATGCGACACTTGACCGTATACCGATGAGAACAGCATCATTACTGCAAGAGATAGGATGGAAATGGTCCGGACCCTGCCCATATCCCTATATTAGGCCAGGCACATTCATAAAGATTTCTACACGGGTCATTGTTTTGAGAAGTTGTGTCCTTTTGGGATAGTTTAATGCCTTGAAGAGCATATAGGGATTACCAAGGTAGGTTATTTCGATGAAGACGGTGATGGTAACAGGTGGAGCAGGTTTTCTTGGAAGTCATCTTGTTGACATGCTTCTGAACAACGGGAACCAGGTCTATATCCTTGATGACCTGTCATTTGGGAACGAGGACAACCTTTCACAATGGACATCCATGGATGACGATTACGAGGATCTCAAGGACCTCTACAAATATTCGCCAGGTAAGAGGCCCAGGTTCAAACTGATGGATATAGATATCACAAGGAAGTTCGTGAACAATCCATGGCTTGGAGAGATCGACAAGGGACAGATCGATTGCATATTCCATCTGGCAGCAAGGATGGATGTGATGACCTCCTTCGATGATCCGTTCGATGATGGAATGAGGAACTACATTGGGACGCTGAACGTCCTGGAATATGCAAGGAAGATCGAATGCAACAAGGTGGTATATCGTTCATCGTTCACCGTTTACAGCGACAAGAACCATCTGCCCACCGCCGAGGATGGAGATGTGGATCCGATCTCACCATACTCACTTCACAAATATACCTCCGAGAAGGTACTTCAGCTTTACAATGAACATTACGGTATGAAGAACGTTTCCTTCAGGATGTTCAATATGTACGGCCCGAGGCAGAACCCTGAAAGCATATATGCCGGCGTTGTAACGAGATTTCTGGAGCACGCAAGGAAGGGAGAGCCGATCACTGTTTATGATACAGGAGAACAGATCAGGGATTTCCTGTATGTGAAAGATGCCGTAAAGGCGATGTTCGAGGGTTATGTACAGGATGCCATCGGAACATACAATGTGGGCACGGGTAAGGGGACGACCGTCAAAGAACTTGCAGATATCATAAGCAAGATCGAGGGTGTGGACATACCGATCCTCAAGGAACCGAGAAGGAAAGGAGAGGTGAAAAGCTCCATGGCAGATATCACCAGATTGAAGAACGACCTCGGTTTCGAACCGGAAACAGACCTCGAAACGGGTTTGAAAGAGACCTTCGAATGGATGAAGGAGCATCTTTAAATGCAGGATATCATTGAAAAATTGTCGAACCGGTCATGTAGGATACGTAGAAGATGACATTTCATTTTCTTCGCAGACCGGTCCGGTAATTATCTCTCATCAGAAGCATAAATGATTTTTGGTGAACCTTTGGTGTGAGCTTCAAGCCATATCGAGCCTTTTGAATTCCTCTTCGGTAATTTCGCGATCTTCACCCGTTCTTCCGTTCAAAAGCAGATATCTCGCAGTTTTTTTCTTCCTGTGATGCAGGGATACCAGGTAGAATGGTAGATGAAAAAGTTCGATATCCACCAGTTCACAGTTATCGAACATGCCTTTTACAAGGTCGGATGCTATCTTCTCATCGATGTTCTCTTTGAGCATCCTCTCACCTGATCTTACATCCACTTCCCTGAAGGAAGGAAGATATGTGTTCGTGTCCTTTATTTCCTCTTCTCTGATCTTGATCAGGGGTCTGTATACGGAGGAAGAACCTGCCTTCCCGACAGTGGATACAAGTTTCTTCTTCTTGAGGCTGCGAATTGAAGATCTCACTTCGCCCGAACCGATGTTCACTGCAGGGGCAAGGTCGCCGGAGGTCATATCCTCCTTCTGGAGCTCACGGAGTATCCGTATATCCTTCCAGTGGTCCGTCCGGGAGGAGCTCCAGAGGTCCAGGATCCTTATATCGAGGTCTATTAACTCTTTTTGACCATGCCCATTCCTGAACTTGATGAACCTGAGCAGAACCGGGTCCAGGACCGCAGTATGGTCCTTTTTCTTCATGCGGAAAAGAGCCCTTCTCGTTTCGATAATAGTGCATTTGTAGAATGGCCAGTAGATTTTTTCGATAGAATCCAGACTCTCCTTGCTCTTGCCTGTGAAAAGTGTTCTGTCGATGTCGTCCTTTGCCAGTTTCAATGCCCTGTCCTCTTTGATCTTGAAAGAGGCTCCCCTTATTTTCGATCTGGACCTTTTATTCCTGGTCTTCTTTCCCTTTTTCACTTTCTCTTCTTCGATAAGGGGTCTTTTCTCCTTCACCCTGACAGGAATGTCATCTGATATCTCCGAAACGAAATCATCCACTGAGAACTTCTTCTTTCTCCTTGTATTTCCATCGGGAGTGCTTCCCAGGCTTGAAGTTGTCCTTCCCTTGACCTTTAACAGGCCACCGGCAGGATCGAACTCCCCCATTGCATAGAACTCACCCAGTCTCAGTTCGGGAAGGGATCTTATCCTCTCCGAGGATGAGAAGAACAGATCCACTGCCTTCATGTCGTTCTTGGTACGGAGCTTGCCGATCAGCTGGTTCCCGCACTGGGATAGAACGTTCTTGTCCACCATCTGCGGTCTCTGTGTTGCTATAAGCAGACCAATACCCCTTTTTCTGCCCCTCCTGGAGATCTCGAGAAGTCTCTTTACCTTCTCCCCTCCGAACTGTGGAGCGAACCTGTCCGCTTCTTCCACAATTACAAGGATGGGTTTCTTGTTCTTTGTCTCCAGTTCATAGAAGTGATCAAGGAAGTCCGATATTACATCAAGCTCTTCCTTTGAATCATCCGAATATGACGTATCAAGGATCAATCTTGCATTCTGTTCCACGACCGTTTGCGCGAGCTTCTTTGATGACGATCTTGTTAGCTTGACATCTGCTTCCGGATCATTACCGGCCCATACGACCTCATACTTTTCCTTGAGAGAGCTGTATTCACCCTCTGGATCGATGATGACAAAGGAAGCCCCCATCTCCGAAAGTTCCTCGGCGATGACACCGATGAGGTGGCTCTTTCCGGAGCCGCTCATGCCTATGACCGCTGTCCTTGAGGTTATGAACTTCTCCACTGAACATTCGAAGGTATCATTTCCGATCGATCCAAGGTCGAACCCGTCCTCTGTCATCCGTACACCCTTTCCTGTTTGCGTTAGGGTCATCTTTGGATTTGACCTTTCCGGGTTCCTTCTATGATGCCATATCCTCTTCTAACTTTTTCCTTATCTGAGCGAAGAGAAACTGATCTTCGATGTTCTGTGCTTCCTTCAGCGCATTGTTCAGAGTGGAGCAGCTTCTCAAATAGGGGATCGGATCCGTGATCAAATGAGAATAGAGGATTATCCAAGATGAAGAGATCCTGAACACATGATAATCTCCATGTACTCCACTGGATGTGAGATGAAAAGGTTTTATCTTCCATGAAAGTCTGGCGCCAATCTGTCTAGTGGACGGTAATCTAACTATGACCGAGTGTGGTGTGGAGCCGGATGTATCGTTCATTCTACCTGATCATAAATTAATCTGACCGTATAAATGAAAATGGAGAAAACCGATAATTGCAGAGAGGCAGTATAAATATTTTTCTCACAAGACCTCCACCCTGGAGCAGAAAATGATAAATATTGTATGGGTCCTGGAATTCCATGGTTGAAAGATAGGTTTCCTCCTTATCCTTCCTGCAGTTATTCTGATCGTGGCGGGATGTCTTGATGATGGAGGTGGTGGAGATCGGATCGATCCAGAAGGTGCCCAAATAGAGTTGGTCTCCTTTCCCGTAGCACTTGATGAAGGGTAAACGGGAACTCTGTCAGTCCATTGATTACGTGTTCGAGGTGGATCTCTTCACCTACGAGGAAGAAGCCTGTGAAGGTGACGTTTGCCCTGTTCAACTATATGGGGACAGGTAATATAAGGCAGGATACATTCCATAATGGTGGTTATCCTTGAAAAGATGCAGGCAGTTCTGAGATCCAGGGGATTCGTACTTGGTCTGGTCGCTGTCCTGCTGGGAACGTTATACAGGGGAGCAATGTCATGTGTCATGTTCCTTCAGGCCGATGAGGAGATATTCTCATATGATGCCTATTATTTCGTACTCGGTAGACCCCTGGAGTTCCTGACTGGTCAAATAGGTGCCTATATCGGTTATCCATTCCTTCTATCTATCTGGTTCAGGATCTTCGGAGTATCTCTTGGTTCGGCCAGGGCTTTTTCCGTTGTTTGTTCGGCGGTCATGCTTATCTTCGTCTATCTGATATTGAAGAAGGTGACCGGATCGGTAAAGCCAGCTTTTCTTGGCACCCTTGCACTTGCCATAATGCCGTTTCCATTGAGATACGGTCATGTAGTGCTCTCGGAACCTCTCGCCTGGGCTCTGATCACACCGGGGATATTCTTCCTGGTTAAAGGTATAATGAAAGGGAGATGGTACAATTTCTTGATATCAGGAATGTTCATATCATCAGCGTTCTTCGTCAGAAGATCTGCCCTGATACTTCTTTTCGTGATCTTTCCGGCCCTTATCTGGACGAACAGGGACAAAATGAAGAGGATGTTCAAGGAGGGTTTTGTATTCCTTGGTGGGTTCCTTGCACCATTTTTTATCGGTATCTTCGGTTTCATTGCATATTTCGGATGGGACAAGCTTGTCGATCTTAGGTTCACAAGGATCCCGAATATCTCTTCCTCGGGGGATGTGAGCTTTTCCGGGTCCGGTTCTTTCGGAAACGCTCTTTTCACACTACAACCAACATCATGGGTGGCTGCCGGACCGATGATGCTCCTTCTGGCAGGTTGTGCCGTTATCTTCGTATCACTTTTCAAGGACAGATGGAAAGCCGTGTATGTCGGGGCATTTCTGTGGCCGGCCGTTATCAGGGTCGCATTCGATCAGCAGATATCCTCGCTTCCCATGGCGAGGATCATGGTGATCCCCATCGTGGTACTTTTTCTCAACAGGACCTACAAGACACATCATGGTTTCTATCTGACATTATCGATCCTCTTCGGGTCAACGGTGGCATTTTCCTACGTCTACCTTTCCGGTGATATATGGAATGTGATAATATACTGTGCCGTGGGTGGGATGATGCTGGTATATCTCTCCGATAGGCTAGAAAGTCGTGTCCTTTCACTCATACCCCTGCTGGGTGGAATGATATCTCTTTATTTCATCACATTCAAAGAACCTCAGATAGCAAGATTGGTCATGTTCGCCCTTCCCGTGATCGCTGTTGTCTATTCCATGTCCCTTGCTGTATTGAAGAGATCTCCGAAACAGGCTCCACTTGTACTTCTCGGACTGGCACTGCCCATGTTCTTTCTCACCGACGGACCCTCGATATTTCAGATGGTTGCAGGTTCCGTTTTCGTGATCTATGCGGTTTCCCTTTTTGTAATCGGGGAGAATGTGAAGCCCTGGTATATTATCAGGCTGATCTCTCCGATACTGGCATTCTGTGCGATCCTGTTCCTCCCTGAAGGGATGCCGGCATGGGGTCTTTATCTTCCGATCCTTGGTATGGTAATGTTCATGCTCTCTCGATATCTACAGAGCAAACTCGTTTCAAGGTTCGCTCACCTTGCCCCGGTTACAGGAGGCGTTTTGGCCTTCGGACTTTGCTTTCTGTCTTCTCGGGACATTGTCCTTTCCGGGCTTGCCGGAGTATATGTTGGAATAACATCGGTCATACTGGTAAACCTCGAGGTTCTATCTGTTATCTGGAAGGAGAAGATCGGAGAGAAGATATCCGTTATCTTGTTGATGCTCGTAATCGGATATCTCGCCTTTTATGTTTACTATATCTGGACCGAGATATACATGATGGAGTTCCTTGTCCAGTTCGGGATAATTGGCGGGCTCCTGATCTATGTGATGAGGGATAAACACATATTATCGACCATGAAGAGGACGTCTGGCGGTTACAGGAGATTGCTGAGACCTGTCAGGATAAGGAGACGGTCTTCTGCAGTTATTGCGGTCTTTCTGGTACTGTCCGTTCCTTTCTCTGTCCAGGCCTTTTTGGATGACGATTGGTTCATGGAAGAGAAGATGAACAAGAGACCTTACATGAGGACCATGGTAGAGATATCCAACTGGATCGGGGATCACACCGATGATGATGATAAGGTCCTTGTATGGCACTGTTATGCGATCCAATCAGAGAGGGAAACTGTTATAGCGGTCTCGAATGCCGCTGTGTACAACGGACGGCAGGTGATAGTGGATATGGAAGATCTCCATGTCGATATCTTCGTCCGTGATTGGTACACGAACCACGGTCTCTGGGAGAGACAGCCCGTTTTCCAGGAATATATTCTGAAGAATTTTGTAATTGACAGGGTAATTGACGGAAACGAATGCTGGATAAGGACCTCAAGGTCACCATCCTGAGATCTACCTGTTTCGTCCAAGCTTGTCATGGCTTGGAACCCATTCAAGGGATGATATTGCAGCTGCAAGTGATATCTCTCCGGCCAGGGCCACAGCAGTTACTATCTCGGCGAACTTCTTCACCTTCCCCTTGCCGTAGCAGTCAAGGACATCGAGACACTCTTTCTGTGTTGCAAGCCCGGTTCCGCCTCCGAATGTAGCAACAATCAGAGATGGCAGGGTTAAGGAGATGTACATGTCGCCCTCGGGTGTCTTCTCGGCGTATAGTATGCCTGCCGATGATTCCGCAACGTTCGCCACATCCTGTCCGCAGGCTATGAACATCGCTGTTATGGAATTTGCAGCATGAAGTCCGTTGTTGTTTGCCCCTGACATGAAAGCACCGATGTTGGCCACCCTGTTGTGGGACAGGAGGGTATCGATATCCACCCTTAAGTACTTGAGAAGAATATCACGTTTTATGGTCACTTCGGCAGTGACCCTCTTGCCCCTTGTATGGAGTATGTTGACCTGGGAGCCCTTCTTGTCCGTTGCGAAGTTCGATTCCAGGTAGAAGTTCCGTATGCCGTCGAAGTTCTCCATTATCCATGAACATGCAACGAAGGTCGCCTTTCCAACCATGTTCTGCCCGGCAGCATCTCCGGTGTAGAAATTGAACCTGAGAAAGACGAACTTGGACGCAAGGAACTTATCGATAGAATCAAGTTTTGCCACTTTCGATGTTGATTCTGCTGCCTGTTTGATGGGTTCCAGATGATCGTCCACCCACCGCCCGAACTCTCTGGCCTCCCTTGCCGAATCGAAGATGAAGACAGGGGCCCTCTGCATTCTCTCGTCAACGACCGTTGTGATAGCGCCCCCGGAGAGGTTGATGATCTTCATTCCCCTGTTGTAGGAGGCAACAAGGGTGCCTTCGGATGTTGCAAGCGGGATGACGAAATCTCCCTTTGCATGCTCACCGTTGACCTTTATCGGACCAGCGAAACCGATCGGTACCTGGGCAACCCCGGTGAAGCTCTCTATATTACCCCTGGTTATTTCCGGATCGAACGAGTAGTTCGTGATATGTTCAAGTTTCTTTCCGGAGAATTCCCCGATGTAATCCTGTCTTGCCTTTATGATCTCTTCCGTCAGGTCCCGCTCCTTGTCGTAGGGGATGGATCTGATTTTTCTATCAATGTTCTTTACACGGTCCTTCACATCGAAGACGAGCTGACCGTATCCCTTTGCCTTGAACGAGAGCGTCAGAACATGCTCCACATCCTTTTCCAGCTCATTGATGGGAAGATGGACATCCACCCTTTGACCGATGTGGAAGGCGACAGGGTTCTCCTCTGATACCTCGGAGGCCGTATTCCATTCGTTCCGAGCCTTCATCCGAACCTTCTCAAGGTCCATGCGCTCTCCGTTGATCTCGATCCTGTTGATGGCTGTTAGAGTGGCATCCGATAGCTGGTTCATGAGGGAGAACCTGACACCTTCTTTCGTGTTGATGAGGCTTCCGAAGGTATATAGGTGCCTCAGTATGGAGGATGGTATTTTCATTTGGAACACTCCAGGTATGGCGCATGCGACCATTTGATCGAACGGGGGCTCCATTATCTGTCATTTTGTGATGGAGCGGTTGGTGTATCCTTATTATGGTGTTAAAGATAACGGTTTACATGTCCAATCATCGTCGTGGAAGATGGTGAAATGCACGATCATAGGTGTTTGTCCGGATATTACATTATTATCAGATTCCAGTACAACACAGAATAAGGATGCATGATCGAGATCTCTTTTTTGTTAAATTTTGTCTTCCTCGGGAGCATAAATGGCCAACAAATGATTTAATGGACGATGTTGTACAGTCAGTTAAAAAAAAGCTCCCTTGAGATGTTTTGCTCCAGTTGTTGGAGGGGTAGAAAGATGAAGAGAAAAGAAGCCGTTCCCATTATCATGGTGATGATGTTCCTGCTCGGGGGAGCATATCTTACGGGAGCATCGGATGATGTATATGGTGCTCCGACGACGTGGACGGTGGACAAGGGAGGAAGTGGAACCCATACAACGATAAGCGGTGCGGTAGCTTCCGCTTCCGACGGGGATACGATACTGATACATGACGGTATTTTCAATGAACAGGTCTCTATAATGAAAAATGGTCTGACCATAATTGGAAATGGTGTTTCGAATACTGTTATTAGTCCCGGGACCAATAATAATGGTTTCAGC
>JAYEPK010000295.1:0-3392 GCA_034723935.1 Thermoplasmatota archaeon | reverse complement strand
GTTCATGAATGCCAAGGATATCGACAAGGAACTCCCTAAATGGGCGTTGAGAATGGTAAATCGAAATGAGCTATCTATAACCGTTCCTTCCGAACTGAAGGCGATGGTAAGGTTCCAGCATCATGATCTCCTGAAAGATTCTCCGCTGAAGAACATTGACATGGTGGTCTGCAGGAACCTTCTGATATATTTCCCAAAGGAAGCACAGGCAATTGCCATGAAGAAGTTCCACCAGGCCCTGAGAAAGGACGGAATAATGATCCTTGGCAAGACAGAGCACATACCTTTTGAGATCAAGAACCTCTACGAGGCCATCGATTCCAGACAGAGGATATTCAGAAAGATAGAACAATGATACGATCCCATTATCGTGAGTTGATCTCAACCAGATCTATTGATCCGCATCCTTAAGGGTGGACCTGAATATCTGTTTCGTTGACGGATGAGGGAAGAATATCATGGACACATTGACCCCGTCATTGGATTCAAGTCCCAGTTTGTAGAAATCCACATTCTCCTCCACTTGACTGAATTCAGAGAATATGTAATTGAATATTGCAGAGGACATATCTATGATCAGATAGGGGGGGGTCATGTCAACGGTTGTATCGAAATCCTTTGCGAACATATTGCATACATTGGATGTGAGCAGTGTTCCGACCTCGATTATCACGGACTTCTCCATCTCACCGATCTCCTTGGTGGTCCCCGCCTCCTGCCCCAGTGCCCTGTCCACTATCATGTTGACGCTCTCGGGGGTCAGTATAACGAGCATCGTCCCGGCGATCCTTCCCTTCAATCTCGAAAATGAGGCAAAGACCATGCCTTCCTCCTTCAGCAGATCGGGCGGTTCCTCGAGCGAGAACTCTCCAAGCTCCCCGGACCTCATGCGAAATGGTGTTTCGAGGAAATTGGAGAGAACATCCTTGGTCGTCGAGAAAGCCTCGTTCTCGATCTTGAGCATTGCATCCTTGAACCGTTCATCATGTTCCATTCTGAAATCCAGATCTCTGAAATCAAAGATGAAAACCCCATCCTCCTCTGTGAACGAATATGAACACTCGGTGCAGTACTTCCCACCGGAACCACTGTCTTTCAGTGAAGCACCGCAAAGAGGACAGAAATCCTGATACGGATCATTCAAATCTCAATCCCCCTTCCTCAACTGCCAACCCTTCATCGTTGAAGCTCATGGGGTGTAGTTGATTGTCATGCTTGGTTCCCCTCATCTTGATTATCTGGAGAGCTCTTATCATGGACCGTTCGTGCATGAAATGGTGAAGGAATATGACACCCTGTGCGGCAAAATGCTCCGCAGCATATGCTGTCGGGTCAGTGAGCTCGGAAAGAAGTATCGTTGTGCAGTCGAAGGTCTTGAGTGTCCTTATGAACCGCGATAGCTCCTTTCTCGCCACTCCTTCATTGTAATCGTATTTGAGCGCCATTGAAGAGTCGATGATCAATCTCTTGACGTTCATCTCCTCGATTATGGGGGAGATCCTCTGCAGAAGATGTGAAGGCGAAAGGAGTTTCTTTGAATCCTCTCCTTCATCATCCTCCCCCATTACCATCAGCTCACCCCAGGTCAATGGCCCTGCATCAATAAAGACGAGCTTTTTCTCTCTGTAGTACTTTGTCAGATTCGAATCATACTTGGACTGGTCCTGAACGACCATCCTCGGGTCTTCCATGATCGAAAGGTATACTCCGGTCTCTCCTCTCATGGCCCCGGTCCTGAGGAACTGGACCCCAAGGGTGGTCTTTCCAGACCCTGGACCGCCGGATATTATTACTATCCTTTTCTCCGGTATACCACCTTCAAGAAGTCGGTCCAAACCATATATCCCGGTCTTGCATCTTTTGATATCTTTCATTACCATCACTCCAAAAACAATCTGTTCTATCAGTTTCGATCCTCATCCTCCTGAAAGGCTTTGATAAGGTCAAGCATTATGATCAATCTATCATCCATTTTCACCATTCCCGAAACACTGTTCAGGAAACGGCCGGAATCCAGGCCTGTGTTCTCCACCAGATTGGATCCATCGACCTTCAACACCTCGGAGATCTCGTCAATGATAAGCCCGATGTTCTCGGAACCAATATCGACGATGAGTATCCTTGTATCACCTGTCAATTGATCATCATCCATACCGAACCGCTTTCTCAAACTGATGACCGTGGTTATCTGTCCCCTTAGATTCACTACTCCAACAATATGGTGAGGGGTGTTCGGAACCGGTGTCATGGAAGGGTACTTGACTATCTCCCTGATCGAATTGATATCCGCCGCAAATTCTTCATCTCCCAATTTGAATACGACCAGATGGAGTTCTTGTGCCGTCATATCGCTTTCGTTCACTTCATTCATGGGGAACCCTCCGATGGTCCGACCCGGATTGGGCAATTCAACTAAAATTCCACCTTTCAATATACATATTTGATGGTCGCTATTATCAATCACTGAAATCAAAATGAGAACTCACGAGTAAAGCTACTTAAATTGGAGGCAGGGTTTAAAAGGCGTATTTGGTGCCAATATGCCAAATGAGACCGTTATCGTAAAGCGCGGCTGTGACATGATTCTTCCAGCCGAGAAGAATGTAGTGAGCTATTCAATCGATAGTAGGACAAACGGTGTTCTGATACTCACCAACCTCAGAATGGTCATGCAGACCTCGAAGTCAAAGATGGCGATCCCGTTGCAGACGATCACATTGGTTGGTCTTGACAATACCAAATGGGGTAAGGGAGAAGAAGATACTCATATAGTACTCGAGGCAACCATAAAGACCAATAGATACAAGATAGTGGTCTTTGTTGAAAAGGACAAGAGAGATGATGTCATATCCGAGATGAGACGTGCGATAATCGGTACCAGTATTATCTATTTCAAATCCCCTGCTACAGTGGGAGGTGTCCTAAATACAACCCAGGGGTGGAAGAAAGGTGTAATAAAGATGGGGGCGACCTCGATAAAGCTCCTTGCAAAGGATGGGACGGTGGAAATAGGTTATAGAGATATTGTGGACCATGGGAGGAATCTCAGAACACTCGATACCAAGGGAAAACCTTCCATCACCATCCTGCATGTCGAGAATGACGAAGAGGTATCAAGCGTCATGATAGGCAATAACCATTCGTTATCCATGATCGAGGATTACCTGGAAACACTCACGGAGAACATGAATGCGGACCTTGATCTTGACGAGATGACTAACAATCTTTTAATGGTATTGTACACCGGAGATGTGAACGATGACGACCTCATCGAGATGATGGGGATCACTGTGGAAGAACTCGACAAGATCTACGATAGACTGATCAGCCTGAACCTTGCAAAGGTTGTCAGGGTCAAGAAGATAATGGCCCTCACCAACCCGGGTATCAGG
>JAYEPK010000294.1:0-3392 GCA_034723935.1 Thermoplasmatota archaeon | reverse complement strand
CATAAATGTTATCGATGGAACATGCTCTTTCGTCGAGCAGACCTTCAAGGAGAAGGGTTTTCCACCTTTCCCATGAAGAGTATCTGCCCCGTGGCCTTGTGTTCGATGAAGAAGATGAACGGATGATCGGCCCTGAACTCTATCGGTGTGGGTTCCTCTTCGCTGAAGAGACTGGCACCTTCATTTCTTATGTTGCAAATGAATGAACAAGTTATATTCCACCTTTTTACAAGAATGCTGTTCAGATCCTCGTGAATTTCTTTCACATCACTCCCCATTCTCTCTTTAATAACATTGAATAGAAAGGGCCTTCATGGAATTCGCATTCCTGGATGAAAGTGGTGACCTAGGTGCGAGAGGGAGTAACTATCTGGTTCTTACACTTGTAATAATAAAAAGAAGAAAAGATCTTGTCAGACTGATCGTTGATGTAAAGAAGCGGTTGCTGGATAAAAAAAAGGGGAGGAAGTGGTTGAATAGTAAAGGGGGTGAGATAAAATTCTATGGTTTTCCCGACAATGCCCTTTTAAAGAACACTATCTCCGCGATATCGAAAATGAATATTGATATCTACTTTATTGCGATCGATAAGAAAGGACAGAGAATTGACCATGAGAACAAAGAATTGATCCTTGGATATATTTTTGATCATGTGTTTTACAGAAGCAAAGGTGTTCCACCTGAAAAGGTCATTGCTGATTTGAATTACTTCAAGGGAAAGAAAAGAAAACACCATTTCATTCTTGAAAAAGGTGATGAATTGAACCAGAGAGATCATCACTATAATATGGGGGAAATCACAAAGATCCCCGAAAAAGGAGAGACAATAGAGAAAATGAACGAAAATAGTTTCGTGGTGAGAATAGAGCAGAGGAATTCGAGATCATGTGAAGAATTACAGATCACTGATCTTATCAGTGGATCTATTTTTCAAAAATTCGAGAACCACAATCATGAACTTTTTAACATCTTGTGCGATGGACTTGCTGTAATTGTTGGAAAAATAAGAACGTGAGGGTTACAATACCTTTCCTACTTGTCAGACCCCACCACATTCGCAGTGAGGTTCCAAGCGGATCCTTTTGGAAAGGGTTTTACATGTAACAAGTCAACCATGCTAATCAGGTTATTTAACAGTTGTCCTTGCTCTCATTTTCTAATTTTCATTGAACATCCATTCCTGGAACACGCTATTTCATCGAGCAGACCTTCAAGGAGAAGGATTCTCCACCTTTCCCATGAAGAGTATCTGCCCTGTGGCCTTGTGCTCGATGAAGAATATAAACGGATGATCGGCCCTGAACTCTACCGGCTCCGGTTCGCTCCCGCCGCCGATACTTTCTTCACCCTCTATAACTGCAGTGGCAGCTGCTGCTTCTGTTCCTTCCTCGTTGACCTCAACAAAGGACTGGTGGATGACATCGCTGATGTAGAGGTCCTCAACTCCGCTCTCCTTGATGCCGTTGAAATCGGCCTGTAGGGGGTCGAACGCATTTTGCATCCCCATCTGCTTCAGGTCCTCTTTCAGGTTGTACTTCTGCTCGAACTTGAAGGAAGGTAGGTATACATCCACCCACTCGCCGTACATGTTCGATTTCAGATCGGAGAGATATTCTGCGGTGAGGATGGATTCCAGTTCGGAGATATCATTCTGTTTCGGGAGGAGGATATACATGGCCAACTCCTCGTTGTTGTACGGGAGCTGAAGCATCTGGACATCGTCGCTTTCTGCATAGTTCATATCCAGGTCCTCATCGCACATATTCATCGTATCGACCCTTTTTGTTCCACCGTTTGACAGATCGAAATCCTGCTCCTCTGTTGCACTCTCATCGAACTGCCATTTCCAGTTCGCTTTGAAGTAAATGGCATTGGTCAGTATCAGATAGGTAAGAGGAGATATCAGGCTTGGAGATACAAGGTCCTTGATCCTTCCATTTGTCTCTCCCTCCACCCAGTTATTGATAGTATCTGCAGAACCTGAAGGATCTCCTGCGAAGTCAAGTTCCTGCCCTCCAGCCAGGTAGTCGTTCTCTATTGTATTCTCGTAATCATCGTTCAGATCCTCTCCCATCCTCAGCCAGTAAGCATTTGCGGTGGAGAGTTCATAATCAGAACCTTCGGGGTTGAGCTGTGATTGAAGGGATCTCACCATCTCCCTTCTCGTCTCATTATCGGTGGGCAGTTCGATCACGCTCTGGATCTCGCTTGCCGTCTCCCCTCCTGCTCCCTCGTATGCCATCCCAAGAGCGATCATTATGGAATATGGGGAGAAGAACACGTTATCATCATCTTCAACGAGTTGTCTATACATCTCGAAGGAGAACTCATTGGATGAATTCACGATCTCGTTCATTCCCGAATACTCTGCCTCATACTGGATCGGTCCCTTCTCCTTTTCCCCATTGTCCAGGCAGCCAGAGAGAAATGCGACCGATACCATCAATGCCACTATCAGGACACCTTCGATCTTCATAATGTTCCCTTCTACGATCATATTGACGGGAGCGGATATAAAGTGAATGGAACAGATCTTTTACAGAGTTCCCTTCTTGACCTCTGATATTTTCAGGATCCGGGTAGATGACAACATTTTATTCAGTGGATTGTGGCCCAGGAAGACCATCGAGGACTGGAACGAGAAGCACATCAGTATCGATCGAAGTAACGGGTGCAATGTTGACAGGATCCGGAATATTGTAAAGGAGATTCCCGAGGGATTCTACGGAAAAGGATATTATTCCTGGTCCAAGCGCCTTTTAGAATACAGTATGCTCTTCGTCTTCTTATCGCCTCCAGCGAAGAACAAGACCAGGAGCGCAGAAAGGCTGAGGAAAGGTAGACCGCTGTCCTATTCCTCGGGGATCGGTTCCGGTCCAAATTCTTCCACGACCAGGGTGAGTGGGATCTCAACTATGACCTGCTTGTCCCAGTATGATCTTGTAGTAATGGTGAAAGTGTAGTTCCCAGGTTCTGTACCATCGGGAACGGTGACGTTGATCTCGATCTCCGCAACTCCGTTGTCTTCCAGATTGGAAACGGACTGTGAGTAAGGTCCACCGTTTGCGGTGGACCTGGTCGAGCCCATGCTCATCCAAGGCAGTTTATCTCCCTTGATGGAGACATTGCAGGAATCGCTGGTGTTTTCATGTTACAAGTCTCCTGTTCGAGCAACAGTTTTGGAAAAATATAATACTTTCTCATGGAAGTTGTGAGCCTGGCCGTTTTATATTCGCGATCCATATGTAAAGAAAGCCAACTAATGACGTAGATGGTGTGTTGGGCCATTGTTAAGAGAATCCAAAATGATAAGTACACACTCTGTCATTTTATCCGGGGGAGCAAAACATGGAAAGATATTTCTGCATCGCTCTTGGCATCTTGCTAATGCT
>JAYEPK010000293.1:0-3398 GCA_034723935.1 Thermoplasmatota archaeon | reverse complement strand
ACCTCGGTTCCCTTGACGATTCCCATATCAAGGATCCGCCTCCTCACATGTCCGGATCCATTTATCCGTACTACCTTCACCTTGGAGCCTACTACAGCTCGATTCAAAGTGGTTGCCTGGATCATATCATCACCATTTCGTCTACCCGTCACCTTTTCGGGTGACCGAATTAGTGAAAGAAGGTTGAATATATATAATTTCGCATACCCTAAATAATTTAGACAACCCTAATTCGGGTTTGAAGTGGACCCTTTTCCTGTGAGGGCCGCCCCAAGAGAATTCCCGGTAGATGATGACTATGAAAAAGGACTTGAACGATGGGGTGATCATCATCTAATATTTCTCACATCAGCTCCCCTTTCATTGAGACCATCTCCTTGATGAGGGGAGCATCCTTGCCGGATCTGCTGATGGCCTCTTCTGCGATCCGGACCATACCCCCACAGCAGGGGACCTCCATTGTCGCGACCGTTATTGATTTGATACGGTTCTGCTTGATTATCTCGGAAAGCTTCTCGATGTACGCTTCCGCATCGTCGAGTTTGGGACAGCCCATTGCAACGGTCTTGCCGTGGATCAGCTGGGAATGAAGGTTCGGGTTTGCAGCGGCAACACAATCTGCCAGCAACAGTAGATGAGAATTATCAAAGAAAGGAGCTTTTGGATGAAGAAGATGTATTTGAACAGGCCATTGTCTGAGAGCGGATGCTCGATCTCCTTCCCCTACTTCACCGTTCTTTGAGGTTTCAAGGACCCGCATTTCGGTTCCAGGACATCCACAGGGAAGGTCATCTTCCATATCCGGGACCTCGATATCCTTCTCTTTGAGCACTTCAACGGCGATATTGTAGTATTTTGTCTGGGCATGGTCCTTTAGATGTTTCAAATGGGCCTTGATGACATTGGGACCCGCCTTGATGATGTTCTCCATGGTAACTTTTTCATCATATTCCTCGGCTTCCCTCTCTATCGTTGAGATCGCTCCCTGGGGGCATGTGCCAATACAAGCACCCAACCCATCGCAGAATATATCAGAAATTAGATGGGCCTTGTTATCTATTATCCGCAAGGCACCTTCTGGACAATCCGGAATGCATTGCCCGCATCCGTCACATTTCTCATGATCGATATTGATTATCTGTCTCTTTGCCATCGGCAACACCTTGATATCTTTTGTATACTTAGATAATATGATCGCCCTGATATTAATAATTGAAAGTATCATCTTGGATACCATAGAACGATCTGGATATTGTCGAAAAAAGAACCATTTTGATCTTGTTCCTTGTAAATTGGAAAGGCCCGGATATTAAGGTCGGAGAATATATTCAATGAATGAACATGGGCACAAAGGATTGATCATAGGAGATCAACAATGTGAAATTGCAGAACCTTTGGTCTACAGACCGATCCACAATAAAATCAGGTAATTTGAGTGTACCGGTCTGGATCATAAGGTGCATTCTCTGCAGTCCAATCTCTCACAGACCTCGTTATCGACCTTCCACTTAAGGGCCCACTCCTTGATATCCTGTATCACCTTGAAGAACTCAAACCCCATTGGTGTGAGTTCATACTCGGTCTTGACAGGAAAACCGGATGCATCTATCCTCTTTGTAATGAGTTCGTTCTTCTCCAGATCCTTGAGTCTGGTGGAGAGCACCTTCGGTGTGATCTCTCCGAGACTTCTTTTGATCTCATTGTATCTCTTCGGTCCACCACCACCCCGATACAGTTCCAGCAGTATCACCATCGTCCATTTCTTTGAGACCATATCAACGGTTCTGTAAACAGTGCATTTATCATCCATTGTATCCATTCGGATACTATCTACTACATATATATAGTATCCTTTTGGAACCTGCTATAGAATGTATAGTAAAGGAGAGAATGAACATGTTCTGCAATCAATGCCAGGAGACGGTTGGAAACACCGGATGCACAATGAATGGAGTATGTGGAAAGAAGGGCGATGTAGCCGATCTTCAGGATCTGATGATACATGCCATAAGGGGAGTATCATATTTCCAGATCATGAAGAGGAAAAAAAATGATCCTGCAAATGATGCAAATGAGATCATCATGGAATCTCTTTTTGCCACCATAACCAATGCAAACTTCGACAGGAACAGGATGATCGATTTCATCAAGAGGGCAAATCAGATAAGCGACAGGCTCGAAAAGGAACTCGAAGAGAGCGGAAATACTTTCGAGGATCTTCCGGACCATGCCGTATGGAGGTTCACAACGGAAGAGGAAGCTGAGAAAAAAGCGGCCACGGTGGGCCACCTTTCCATCGAGAACGAAGACTTAAGATCCCTGTCCACACTCCTGCTTTACGGTCTGAAAGGGATCGCAGCATACGCCGAACATGCATATACCCTTGAATTGGAAGATGAATCCATCTTCGAGTTCATGAACAGGGCACTTCTCGCATACAGGGATCCGAAAGCTGAAATGGATACCCTTCTTGGACTCGTGATGGAATGCGGGGAGGTCGGTGTGAAGACCATGGCGCTTCTGGATGAGGCGAACACATCCAAGTACGGTGTTCCAACACCGCACAAGGTCAAACTCGGAGTAAGAAATAATCCGGGCATCCTTATCACGGGTCATGACCTGTTGGATCTGGAAGAACTTCTCGAACAGACAAAGGGTAGCGGTGTGGATGTCTATACCCATGGTGAGATGCTTCCGGCAAACTACTACCCGTTCTTCGAGAAGTATGACAATCTTGTTGGCAACTATGGAGGCTCCTGGTGGCAGCAGATAACGGATTTCGATTCGTTCAACGGACCGGTCCTGCTCACCACCAACTGTCTCGTTCCTCCCCTGACATCTTACAAGGAGAGGGTATATACCACCAACACTGTCGGTTTCGAAGGTGTTACACACATTCCCGACAGGGAAAAGGGAAAGACCAAGGATTTCTCTGAGATCATCGAGCATGCCAGAAAATGTAACGCTCCAACAGAGATAGAGACCGGAGAGATCGTCGGAGGATTCAATTACAGAACACTGCTCGAGCTAAAGGACAAGATCCTGGAAGCGGTCAAGACCGGCAAGATCAAGAAGTTCTTTGTCATGGCCGGATGCGACGGCAGGCACAAGAGCAGGGAGTATTATACGGAATTCGCAAAGGCGCTTCCGAAAGAAGCGGTCATCCTCACCGCCGGATGTGCCAAATACAGGTATAACAAGGAGATCCTGGACGATATCGACGGGATACCCAGAGTGATAGATGCGGGCCAGTGCAACGATTCCTACAGCCTTGCCGTGTTCGCTTTGAAGCTTGCAGAAGAGCTCGGGGTCAACGTCAACGACCTTCCCATCGAGTACAACATTGCTTGGTACGAGCAGAAGGCCGTATTGGTCCTTCTGGCACTTCTGCATCTTGG
>JAYEPK010000292.1:0-13800 GCA_034723935.1 Thermoplasmatota archaeon | reverse complement strand
CCTCGGACATGGTCCTTTCCGTGCTGATGGATCTTCTCTGATGGTAGGATAAGACAGGACTCTCGTGGAGATTGTGCGAGATATCGTAATAATAGGCACCATGCCTGCCGAATATCCGGACGAGTTCCGGTTTGGAGAATTTCTTCAGATCAGAACCTTTGAGGATCCCTCTATCGATCATCGTCCTCTCCGTGACCTTCCCGATACCGTAGAACTTCCTTATCGGGAGATCATCGATGAAATGGTCGGCATCCTCCCGGGTGATCACCTTGATGCCGTCCGGCTTGTTGATGCTGGATGCAACCTTTGCCAGGAACTTGTTGAAGGATACACCGGCAGAAGCGGTCAGACCTGTCTCTTCGTGGATCCTTTTCCTTATCTTCGATGCTAGGTCCCTGGCGCTTTTCCAATCCTCTGCGATCTCCGTTACATCCAGGAACGCCTCATCGAGGGACAGGGGTTCAACCAGTTCAGAGGCATCCCTGAATATTCTCATGATGGAAGCAGAGACAGACCTGTAGACATCGAACCTCGGTTTTAAGAAGATCGCCCCATGGCAAAGCTGATAGGCCTTTGAAGATGACATTGCGGAATGGATGCCGAATTCCCTGGCCTCGTAAGAGCAGGCTGCAACGACCCCTCTGGTTCCCGGCTTCCCCCCTACAATTACAGGCTTCCCTCTCAGATCCGGATCGTCCCTCTGCTCGACCGATGCGAAGAATGCATCCATATCAATGTGAAGGATCCTTCTTCTGTTCAGGTTTTACCTCCTTAATGTAAAAAAAACTTCACAATATGAATAAGATACGGGGAGGGAACGGTGAAAGAACAGCATAACTAATATGCAACCTTCGCTATTTGTGGTGCATGTCATTGGGGAAGGACGTGGACCTAGATGAGGTGTTCAACAAGGCCTTTGAACTGGAAAAAAGGTATGGAGGCTGTACCCAGGCAGTCCTCACAACGCTTCAGGAGTATTTTCCACGGATCTCCGATGATACTATAACATCAGCCTATTCTCTTGCAGGTGGTTCCGGATTATCCTGCAAGGGCACATGTGGAGCACTTGTCGGCGGATTGATGGCCATCAGCAGTTTGTACGGAAGACCAAAAGAGGGTTTCGGGAACGAGAGAGAATACAGGCAGGCATACAGGATATCCATCAAATTGGTGAAGAGGTTCGAGAAAGAATACGGCAGCATCAGATGCTGTGACATTCAGGAGAAGATCTTCGGAAGGAGCTTCGACCTCATGACCCGGGAAGGCAACATCGAGCTTGACAAGGCCGGTGGACATGAAGATAAATGCACTACCGTTGCCGGGAACGGTGCCAGATGGGCTATGAAGATACTGAAAGAGGTGGAGGACGGATGAAAGGAAAGATATTCATCGTTCACCGGGATAAAAAAGAAGGGAGAGAGATCACGGAAAGTTTGACCGCCCTCGGATTCGACGTACATTATGAATCGGAAAACGGAGGGAGGGCCTTCAGGACCATCAAGGAAACTGAACCGGACATGATAATGGTCTATCTGACAAGAAGGCATGATACAAACACGAGAACAACTGGTTCTGTCTACAATGATTTCACACTTTCGGATATCCCCATGTTCTTTATCGGAGGGGATGGTAACAAGGTTTCGGATTTCAAGGAGCAGTTCAGGGATGCAAGGTTCATGGAAGAGAGCCAGCTCGTTGGAGCCCTGACAGAGATCTTGAATGGCAAATGGGCATAGGTGAGAAAATGGCAAAAGGTAGTTTTGGAACGGTGATCAACTGCATGGACGGAAGGACACAGCTCCCTCTAAATGAATGGATGAGGAATACCTTTGGTGTGGACTTCGTGGACACGATAACGGAACCGGGACCCAATGGGATCCTTGCGAGAGGCGAGGAGTCCCTCTCCGAGAGTATCAGAAAAAGGGTGGACATCTCGGTCAATGGTCACGGTTCAAGTGTGGTGGTCCTTGTCGGACACACAGGATGTGCCGGAAATCCCGGACCAAGAGAAATGCAGGACGAGCACACCATGAAGGGGCTTGATGTTGTGAAGAGCTGGGGTTTCAATGCAAGGATCATTGGCGTTTATGTAGGTGAGGACTGGAAGGTCCAGGTCATCCACGATCTGGAAGGAGAGCTGTAGTATCGGTCAGCCCTGTGAAAGGCTTATAAACAATACGCTTTCTTGTCGCTTCCTAGATGGTCTGCCGGGTCATGAACATTGGGGAAAACATGGAACCGGGGGCCCTATTTTCTTTTAGACTTCAATGCAGGAGGGGTTAGCTTGAATGGGCTTTCGGGTTTTCTTGAACTGGAGGATGGGAGCAGGTTTCCCGGAAAATTGTTCGGATCCATGAAAGGAAATGATGGAGAGGTGGTCTTCAACACGGGAATGGTCGGATACGTTGAATCACTGACCGATCCTTCCTACCGGGGACAGATCCTGACCTTTACCTATCCGCTGATCGGTAACTATGGAGTTCCCCTTGACAGGTTCGAATCGGATGAGATCCAGGTAAGAGGAGCAGTTGTCTCGACAGCTGTTGAGAAACACTCCCACTGGGAATCCGGAAAAAGCCTGCATGAATGGTTCCTGGAGAACAAGATCGTCGGAATATCCGGCGTCGATACCAGGGCCCTTACCAAGAAGCTCAGAACCAGCGGAACGATGCTGGGGAGGATAGTTGCGGGAGATCTCCCGGATGAGTTCGATGTGAAGGACCCGAACATGAAGGATCTGGTCTCGGAGGTCACTGTTGATGAGGTCCGTGTTGTTCCAGGGAACGGCCCGAGGATACTTCTCGTCGACTGCGGATGCAAGGAGAGCATATCAAGGGAGCTGATACGCAGGGATTGTACGGTCGTTCGTGTCCCCCACGATCATGATCTTGCCTCGGAAGAGTTCGCCGGTGTCCTGATATCCAACGGACCCGGAGATCCGAAGATGTTAGGAGAAACGATCGAGAACGTGAAAGAATTGATGAACAAGAACGTCCCGATCGGCGGGATATGTCTGGGAAACCAGATAATTGCCCTTGCTGCGGGAGGAGATACATACAAGCTCCCGTTCGGACACAGGTCCCAGAACCAACCGTGTGAAGAGGTTGGTACGGGTCACTGCGTAATTACCAGCCAGAACCACGGTTTCGCCGTTGATGAGAAGGGATTGCCTCCGGGATGGGAGGTCTGGTACCGGAACCTGAACGATGGTACCGTTGAGGGTATCAGGCACAGGGAGAGACCTTTTCTCTCTGTCCAGTTCCACCCCGAAGCAAATCCCGGCCCCACCGATCCAAGAGGTTTCTTCGATAGATTTCTGGAGGTGGTGAAAGATGGTCAGTAAGGTCATGGTCCTCGGGAGCGGTGGACTGAAGATCGGACAGGCCGGCGAGTTCGATTACTCAGGATCACAGGCGCTGAAGGCGCTCAAGGAAGAGGGAATAGAGACCGTTCTGGTCAATCCCAACATCGCAACCGTCCAGACCACCAAGGAGATGGCTGACAGATTGTACCTGCTGCCTGTGGATGCCGGGACCGTTGAGAGGATCATCGAAAAAGAGAGACCTGACGGATTGATGCTGGGTTTCGGGGGGCAGACAGCATTGAACGTCGGTGTGGAACTCCACGACAGAGGTGTCCTCGAGAAGTACGGTGTCGAGGTCCTCGGAACCCCTGTAGGATCGATAAAGGACACCGAGGATCGGGAGCTGTTCATAGAGAGATTGAACGAGATAGATGTCAAGACGGCCAGGGCAAGGGCCTGCTCGGACCTTGGCAATGCAGTTTCCGCTGCCGATGAGATCGGATATCCTGTGATGGTCAGGGTAGCATTTGCCCTTGGCGGGCTCGGAAGCGGGGTCTGCCGAAACGAGAAGGAATTGAAAACACTGGTGAAGAAAGCTTTCAACCTTGCTCCCCAGGTCCTCGTCGAGGAATATCTGGAGGGGTGGAAGGAGGTGGAATATGAGGTCGTCCGGGATTCAATGGGGAACTGCATCACGGTTTGCAACATGGAGAACCTGGACCCCATGGGCATCCATACCGGCGAGAGCATTGTCGTTGCTCCCAGTCAGACGCTTTCTGACAGGGAATATCACATTCTCCGGGAAGTTGCGGTGCAGACCGTGAAGCATCTCGGTGTCATAGGAGAGTGCAATATCCAGTATGCCCTGTCCCCCGATTCCTGCGATTACAGAGTGATCGAGGTGAACGCGAGATTGTCCCGTTCTTCAGCGCTTGCAAGTAAAGCGACAGGGTATCCACTCGCCTATGTTGCCGCACGGTTGGCACTCGGAAGGTCCCTTGCTGAACTGCCGAACAAAGTAACGGGCAAGACCGTGGCATTCTTCGAGCCGGCGCTCGATTACATCGTTGTGAAGGTTCCGAGATGGGACCTGGAGAGGTTCCGCGGTATAGATACCGAGATCGGCTCCCAGATGAAATCGGTGGGAGAGGTCATGGCCATCGGGAGAGGCTTCGAAGAGGCCCTTCAGAAAGCCCTTCGGATGATCGGAACAGGCATGCATGGTCTTGTTCAGAACCGATTGGAGTTCGAGGATATTGAAAAGGAGCTGAAACGTCCAACCCACAGGAGGATATTCGTGGTCGGAGAGGCTTTGAGAAGAGGGATGACCGTCGATGGGATCCACGAACTGACGAAGATCGACAGGTGGTTCCTGTACGGATTGGACAACATCGTGAAAGTGGAGAAGAGGTTGTTGGATGGCGGATGTGATATCGAGGTCTTGAAGGAGGCGAAGAAACTCGGTTTCAGCGATTTCCAGATCGGGAAAGCGACCGGCATGGATATGGAAGAGGTTCGGGAGATGAGGAAGAAGGAAGGGATAATACCTGTCATCAAACAGATAGACACGCTGGCGGCCGAGTATCCCGCCGAGACCAACTATCTCTACATGACCTACAATGGAACCGAGAACGATATCGGACCGAGAGCCGGAGCGGTGATGGTTCTCGGAAGCGGTTCCTACCGGATAGGAAGCTCGGTCGAGTTCGACTGGTGCTGTGTCACCGCGGTGCAGACCGCCCGGAAGGAAGGTTACAGGGCAATAATGGTCAACTGCAACCCGGAAACAGTTTCCACCGATTATGACATATGCGACAGACTCTACTTCGAGGAGCTCACCTATGAAAGAGTGCTGGATATCTACGAGTTCGAATACCCCGATGGAGTTATCGTGTCAATGGGAGGGCAGGTCTCGAACAATCTTGCTCCGAGATTGTTCAAAAAGGGAGTGAAGATCATGGGAACCTCCCCGGAGGATATCGACCGGGCGGAGGATAGGAACAAGTTCTCATCGCTTCTTGATGAACTGAAAATCGATCAACCGGACTGGATAGAGGCAAGGAGCCTTGATGAGGCCGCATCTTTCGCAAAGCGAGTTGGCTATCCCGTGATGATCAGACCTTCCTATGTGTTGTCCGGAGCAGCGATGGCCGTCGTGTTCGACAGGGATACACTGAGGTCCTATCTTACTCGAGCTACCGAAGTTGACCCGGTCAATCCCGTGGTCGTGTCGAAGTTCCTCGAGGATGCCAAGGAGATCGAGTTCGATGCGGTTGCCAAGGATGGTGAGATACTCATCTACTCTATCGGGGAGCATGTCGAGAACGCCGGTGTGCACTCCGGAGATGCGACAGTTGTGATACCACCTCAAAGGCTGTATGTGGAGACGATAAGACGGATCAAACATGCATCCAGGCGGATAGCGAAGGCACTCCGGATAACAGGACCTTTCAATATCCAGTATCTTGCCAAGGAGAACCGACTGAAGGTGATCGAGTGCAATCTTCGCGCTTCTAGAACGTTCCCGTTCGCTTCCAAGGTGCTCCGCAAGAACTTCATCGACCTCGCAACCAGAGCAATGATCGGGTGCCCGGTCCAGACGGTTGAATCATCTTCGATAGATCTTGATCGGGTCGGAGTAAAAGCAGCACAGTTCTCTTTCTCGAGATTGAAAGGAGCCGATCCGACGATGGGTGTTGCCATGGCTTCCACCGGAGAGGTCGGGTGCATCGGTCAGGATATGGAAGGAACCTTTCTCTCTGCAATGAGGTCGGTCGGGATGAGGATGGACAGGAAAAGTGCCGTGATATCCACGGGACCGCTTGTAAAGAAGATCGAGTGGCTCCCCGTTGTGATAGAGCTCAAGGAGATGGGATACAGATTGTATGCCACATCGGGGACCGCACGGTTCATGAGAACCAACGGCATCGAGACCGAGACCCTTCGATGGCCCAATGAGAGGGGAGCACAAAACAGCCTTGACTTCATCAAGGACGGGAAGATCGGACTCGTTATCAATATACCCAAGAACAACGAGGAAGAGGAACTAAGCAATGATTATCTCATCAGGAGGACCGCAGTTGACAACAATGTCCCCCTCATTACGAATTTGAAGCTCGCCCAGAGGATGATGGAATCCCTGAAATTCTATGATTTTGATGAGCTCCCGATCCTTGAGTGGGACGAGATCTAGTTCAGGGGAGCGTTAATTTATTGGAATATTTCGTTTCCGATTCATAAGAAAAAACAAGGATATTACTTGTGTTCGGTAAACGTGTCATTTGCTAAACAAGTAGGAAAAATGAAAAGAAAAATTTTTGGATACTAATTACAATGTCATGTGTAATATTACTTACGATATTTTCTTTACTGATAGTATTCTGATATTTCTTAGTGGATGTTTTGGAATCTTAATATTTATATTTACATCTCTAAATATTATTAAGAAAAAGTATCCAAAATCTCGAAAAAACTAACCAACCAACTACCATCTATTTTTTCCACTTCCGGCGGAATTCAGAACCAACCCTATCACTCCTTCATTTTCCAATTTCACCCAAAACAGAAGATGTTTTCATCATTTTCATCCAAACCTCGCTTTCATCTCAAGGAAATCATTACGGAACTTCTGAAGCAGTTTCTTCCCCGACCCATACCGGGGAGCAAAAGAGAAGACACCCACTTCGCCCATGAAGGTCTCTATCCTGAAAGTTATGTGAGATGCCCGGAACCATCCGCTCGTGAACTCACATGATACTATGTCCCTGAGCGGGACGTTCAGGCTCCCCTAACTTGTCGTTTCGTCCACCTCAGATATATTTTCTCACAATTCCATTTTACCTTCCACGATAACACCTTTCTGACCATTTTCAATTCCAACCTATGCAAATATCATGAAAGACAGCGGGGTTATCGATCTCCCATGATTCCACTCCCTTGAGATTATTGCAGATAGAAATATATATCCTGAATGAGGATTTTTGGATGTCCAGCACCCATGTTATTTACTTCCCCAAGTGTATTTCTTTTGGATGCTGGACACCATTTTTTGAACTCATCAAAGGAACTATCGATACAAAGACAGATAACCCATATTATTTACGATCTTTCATCCTTTCGAGATAATGGTATCTGGTAAGGATCAAGGACCTCGATCTGCTCTTCTACTGATCCATATCCCATGGAGCATTAAAAAACCAAAAGAACATACCCCAGAAAGGTAAGATCAAATGGGAATAAAGGACCTCTTCTTTGGCAATAAAAGGATGATAACATACCAGAGGGTCAAGACAATGACCAGAGATGGGGACATCTCTGGATTGGTCCACTCCATCGAAGACGCTTCTCCTGAAATACTCCCATATGTCCTCTCGGCCCTTCGGAAGTTCACGGAAGGAGACAATGGCGAGATCATCATAAGACTCGACACAAAGGCAAAGCTGAGGAACAGGATGAACAACACGTATGATACCAGATGCCGCAGGGAGATGGCACTTCTCATCATTGGCCTTCTTGTGAAAGGGTTCGGAAAGAGGATATTGTATGATGAATTGGCACTCGATCTCGTTCGTATGCTCCCTGGATCGGACCTGGAACTCAGAACGGCCCTGACCTGGGCGGTTCCTGTCCTGATCGAAGAGGGGCCCGCCAGAGAGGTCGTGGATGCCATCGACATCCCTGACCTCGTCGAGCAGCTGGATAAAGAGAACAGATCACTGCTATGCAACACAACCTATCTGCTTGCCATGCTCTCATCGACTGGAGCAGTTCGATCCATATATCGATCAGGGGCTCTCGAGCATCTCAAACTTTTGAAACAGAATCCGGATACGGAGATCAGCAATTATGCCGGCCTGGCCTTCAACAGGATACAGGAATGGAAGGATGGATCTTCAAGGTTCGGAGATGTGATCGCAGGCAAATTGAACGAAGAGGCAGACCTGAAACCGGATGCCCGGGTAGAAGAACTGAAGGATAGAAGGTCCAAAGAAGGATACGTCAGACCGGAAAAGAAGAAGCGGAAAAAAAGACCGGGCGGGATCAAGCTCAGACCGGATGGTTCGAGGATAGAAAAAGAAGATGACAGGGTCGTTGAATTGAAAGGACCGAAGAGTTCCATCTCACTTGAATACATCAAAAGGCAGATGGAAAAGGACAACGGGACCGAGGAATGATCAGTAAAAGAGATCCTGTTACCTGGGTTCGTAGGGATTGAAAGCCGGATCACCGTAGAGGACATAATGCTGTACCATTATGAATGATTCGTCCCGAATACCGCCGCTTGCAAGGTCGGTCGGCAGGTACAGGTTCTTTGCATCCCTGAGGGCCATCCCAGCATCCATGTCATCGAGAAGGTTCTTTGTATAGTATTCCGAAAGCAGGACAGCACCTTCCGGTTCCACCGGCCTCATATCGAACTCGAGACCCATATCAATCCATCCAAGGGTGGACCTTGTGGCCCCTACATAAGATGCAACACCGATGTGTATGTATGCCATGGAAAGGCAGTTCTCGGGAGCAAGACCGTCAATGCGGCCCGTTATGCAAGAAACAAGGAACATTGTTGAGGGGCCCATCGACATATCGAGCACGTTCGTTACGTCGTAGGCAGAACCACCTGCTATCGTGTTTATATGACACTGGGGCACATACCAGTAGAAGTTGCCGTGAACACCGCCCAGAATATAGTTGGATCCTTCCTGGAACTGGTGTGCAAACTTGTAATCGGACCTTTCCTCGGTGGTTCCTATCGTGTCCATTCCAGCCTCGGTCATGTAATCAGAAATCGTGCGCACGTATGTACCGTACATCGTTTCAACAGGCATCTTCGACCCGAGGAACACATATCCGTTGTTCTTCCAGGAACCGTCCGGGTCCTGACCGTGTCCAACGTAATCATCGATGATGTCGTCGTAGAAGAGGTTCCTCGCGATCAGTGCCGACACATCCATGACATCGTAGCCAGCCAATCTGCCCACAGGGAGTTCGAGATCCTGCACATCGGATGAGACGATGCCGTCCCCCAGGTCCTTCCTGGGATCTTCCCTGTCCATGTCCACATCGGCATAGATGATATCACCAGGTTGACCCATCCCTTCCGTTGAACCACCACCCTCACCGTGGTAGAAATGGGGGACCATATTGGTGTCTCCGCAAATAGCAACATAGATCGGGTCATTGTAGAGTTCCTGCGACATCTGAACGATCCTTCCATTATCTTCGGTTATAGAGCAGGGATCCTCGTAACCTATCATCTTTGCCATCAATACAAGCTGATCGTCCTTGATCTCCCAGGCCTTGGCGTTCACATATTCATGTGAAGCCTCGAAGACGGCCGGCTCCAGTATACCGGTCTCATTCTCCAGCTGGGAAGTGTGAAAATAATAATCACCATCGGCCATCAGGACACCTTTGTGAAAGGCACATTGAAAAGGTGCCATGGAAGACAGACCGGGCATATTTGCATAGATCGGGACCTTCATGGATTCGAGTCTCATGGTCATATCGAAAGGGACCGGCTTTTTTGTGAGAAGGTTCCCGGACCCTGCCTCGTAGGTATTCCTCCCCTCGAGATGGAAACGATAATTACCCGTTGCACCAAGGACCGGGACCTCGAACTTTACGGTCTCGTATGCGCCATCCTTCGACCCGGCACAGGTGCCGATATAATAGATCTCGCCCCAGCCATCTTCTCCTTCGTAGAAAATGAAGCAGTATATCCTCTCTCCGTCGATCTCGTCCTGCTCGTGGGGTTTGAAGGTCAGTTCGAACTTCATGATAGAGTTCTTGACATCATCTCCGACCGTATATTCAAAATCCACTCCCTCGGATGCTTCTTCCAATCCGGCGTATGCTCCGGGTCCCGGCGTATAGATATGGAAAAGCTCGCCGATATAGTGCTGCTCGTCCACGACCTCGTATTCCGGACCGAACCCATCAAGTGGATTGGTGATGGTAATGTAATCAGGGTCATGTGCGAACCCGATCGGGTCCTTGATGAAGGAGATGATCATGTCCTGGGCCTCCTCCGGGGTCTCGAGTCTCATCACCTTACCGTAACCCTCGATATCTCCGCAGACGATCGTGTACTTCACATCAAGGTCCTGAAGAAGAGCCCTTTCAGTGGATCCGACATAGCTGGTAACTATCAAGGGTATGTTCACATAGGTTGCGATCATCGTTGCATAGAGAGCTTGCTCGTATGCTCCGGCATCCTGATCGACCAGAACCGCACCATCGCTCTTTGACCAGTGATCCTCTGCGAGTTTCAGAGATGCCGATCTTACGGAACCACCATAGCGCACAGCGGGTTCATGGGAAAGACCCACGGGATCCCCGACCGCGATCAATCTATCACGGTCGTAATGATCGAGAAGATCGTTGGAAGGATTCCCGGCGTTCAGGTCCTGATCGGTATAGACAAGTATCGGTTCTGCGGATAGGACCCTCTCGTTATCATAGAACTCGCAGACCGGAGTGGTGATAAGTGCGAAGAACGGGTCACTCCCATCCACTACTGCTGTAGCAGAACTTTCCTTCCTCTCTGACCGTGAAGACAGCAGATCATCCAGTGTTGCCTCGCTGCTCTGATCCTCCTTCCGACCATTGTTCAGAAGGACCATGACCAAGCCGATCACCAGAACCGCCACAAGGGCCACGGCAACAAGTCTCCTTACCTTGTATTTCGTCTCCATGAAAACACCTACCTACAGCACCGGTATGGTATTGTAATTAATCAAAATTTCTAAAAGATCGGTTCAAGATCAAAAACATCAAAATTTCGTTAAAAAAAAGGGGAGTGTTGAACTCCCCCATCCAATCTACTCAAGGGATCAATCCACATCCGGGATGGGAATGTCATCCTCATCCATATCCTCAACCTCGAAGTCCTCTGTGATGTCAACCTCTTCCTCATCGTAGAAATCCTCATCCTCATCTTCCGGAACCTCTTCCTCGAAGATGGATCCGCACTCGGGGCACTCCTCGGCATTGGCAGGAATACTGGCACCGCATTCTGGACATTCGAAGAGATCCTCCTCGAACTCTGCACCACAGGCGGGGCAGATCTCATCCTCACCCTCTACAACAGACCCGCATGCGGGACAGAGGAACTCGCCCTCGGCGAATTCGTCGTATCCCTCATGATGCATTGGTTCTCTTCTTCCTGCTCCAAATGCAGGCCCCCTGCCCATCTCCTCTGCCTCAACAGGTTCCTGTCTCCTGTTGTACGCGAGCCAGAGGACGATTATAACAAGCAGTACAGCCATGCCGATCACCACGAATATCCAGATGTTCAATTCATCACCACCTTCCCCATCCTGTTCATCTTCAACTTCCAACAATATGGTCTGGGTTATCTGGGTTATGCCTCCAGCTTCTATCGTGACCTGCTGTGTGTACTCCTTGTAACCTGTGACCTGAACCGTTATCGTCCACAAACCTGCATCCAGATCGATTATTTCAAAGGTACCATCGACCTGGGGACGCCTTGTGAGCGTCGTTTCCGACCCTGTCTTGAGAAGGATCGTGACCTGACTCGATAGGAAAGCAACGTTGTTCTCATCAACGACCTTACCGGTCAGTGTTCCCTTGGTCACCAGAACCTCGGTCTCGAAGGACCATTGTTCACCGTAGAAAACGTATTCATTGTCCACTGCAAGCATATCTGGATCCAGGGTGACCGAATACCTGGTTCCATATTCAAGGTCAGAGATGGGATCAAGGAACGCAGTATATGTGCTTGCCTGATATGTGACCACCGCATCTATGACCACGCCGCCCTGGGCGAACATCTTGAATGTGGTCCCATTTACTGTGGATCCATTCATGGGGACAGGGAACTTTGCAGATATCGTTGCTGTTATTGGTATCTCGGGTGCGTCATCGGCCGGATATATGTTCTCCATCTGTATCTCGATTATCTCAATCTCGGTAGTGAACATCGTGGTAACCGGTCCGGGGAACCAATCCCCGTTGATATCCGTGATCCAGGATGTCACCTCTATCTGATAATCAGTGGAGTGATCAAGCGGTCGATCGGGAGTTATCACGATCGTCTCATCATTATCGGTAAATGAATAAACAGCATCAACGGTCGTGGCGGTCGTCAGCTTGCGAAGAACAAGAGAATTTTGATCCACCGTGGATCTCTCGATAGGTCGTGTGAAGAACACCGAGATCGAGTCGAAGACCGGGAAAGCCGGTTCGCCATCGGGCACGCTGAACGAAACGTTGAAGGGTATCTCACCAAGCTGAAGGTTCAGAGTGTTCCAGGCCTGGCTGGCCAGGATGATGCTCTCCTCGGCATCGACATATCCGGAAAGGGACGCTGTAACAGTTGCATTCCCGGCCGGAAGATCATCCATCTGGTAGTATCCCGTGGAATTCGTGTTTATTGTGAAGAACGGATAACCGGCCATGGTTACGATCACAAGTGCGCCTCCGGCAGGTTCTGCATCAGGCAGGGCGACATTACCTCGGAGTCCTCCGACCATGAGCGGGGTCATCGTGGCATTGATCACCTGTGTCTCACCTGCCACGATCGTTACGTTGGTCTCGTAAGATGTGACCCACTGCTTTGCGAACTCGAGCGTGTAATTGCCCTCGGTAATGTTACTGAAAAAATAGTACCCGTCAGTATCCGTGGTGGTCTCTTTCTCCGGTATCGTATCAATGGTTACCGAAACACCGGGGATCGGGTCCACGGCATCGGTGACCGCGTATCCCTCTACTGCGATCGGGTTATCTATCAAGATCGGTACGACGTCCTGATTGTTCACCTCATTGTAGGTGTCGTAGAACACAGCGAAGGTAGCTTCGTAGTCTCCAGCTTCCAACGGGACCCAGCCAGGGAATGAAACGAGCCAGTAATGGCCAGGTTTCACACCTGGACTTGCCGGGGTCAGTATCTCCAGGGTCTCATTATATACCGTGATCGAATCTTCAACCCTATCAATAACGAGATCTACCTCGAGTGTGTCCGCGAAGGATTGAACATTCCCCTCGTAGGTCACATTGCAGATCGGGACCATCTCCTCTCCAGGAGGATAACTTTCCTCGTCAAAGCCGATGTTTTCGACCCCTGTATCAACAACACCCATAACGACAATTGTCTCCATGACCGATGTCTCTACTATGCCAATGGTGGCGTTTACGGAGATATCATACACATCCTCTTCCATGGTCAGGTTGATCAGTTCAACAACGGCCTGATGGTCTGCAGGAATGTAGACCATTTCCGGTACCACCTCAACATGGAACACCGTATCGTTGGAAACATAGGTGATGTTCACGGTGAGATCCACCCAATCAATGAACTCCCCAACTCCAGTATTGTTGATCTCAACGGAGATGAACATCAAACCCGGGGCGTATTCCCCACCCGGAGCTTGAGAACCAGAGATGATCACACCGGTCAATTCCGCCTCGCCAGCCCTTGTCGGTTCTGCAATGGTCAAAAAAGGCATGAAAGCAACCATGACCATTAGAACAGTTAT
>JAYEPK010000291.1:0-3416 GCA_034723935.1 Thermoplasmatota archaeon | reverse complement strand
GCGCGGTTGTAAGGTCTGCGCTAAACCATTCACAGACCTTCCAACAACTACGTTCAAATCCGGTCACCCGAACCTGTTGCCAATTTTCAGCACATACACTATGGCAACAGGTTGAAGTGCGAGGGACCGGATTTGAACCGGCGAACCACTAAGGAGCAGATTTTGAGTCTGCCGTCTTTGACCACTTGACTACCCTCGCATGAGAAGTATCTTGCCAGGGAAATCAACAACCATTATTTTAACCTCTTCCCCGGATAAGTTTTTATCATGGCCATTTCATCATCGATCATGTACTTAAGTGAGCTCGAAGAGATGGTTAAAAAAGAAGGTCCGGGTGTTCACTACATTGCAGAGGTCCGCAATGATCTGGTCGAAGCTCTTCACAGAGCTCATATTGCAGTTGTGGACCCTTCGGGTAAGCTTCTTCTCTCCAGCGGGAACCCGCACTTGGTCACTTACTCCCGTTCCTGCATCAAACCGATCCAGGCTCTCCCGATACTGATCAGCGGGGCCGCTGATCAATACGGCCTGACGGATCAGGAGATCGCAATTATCAGTGGATCGCACTCGGGCCAGAGCGAGCATGTTGAGCTTGTCAGATCGATACTGCACAAGGCGGAACTTGATGAGAGCCTTCTCAAATGCAGCGGCCATGCTCCCTTCCACAAGGGAACGGCAAAGAGTATCGGGGAGAATTATACTCCATTGCATGATAACTGTTCGGGAAAGCATGCCGGGGCACTGCTCCTCTGCAAGTTCAAGGGCTGGGACCTGGAAAGCTACCTTGAACCGGACCACCCGCTCCAATATGAGATATTGGACGTGATCTCCTCACTGACCGGGATCCGAAAAGGTTCCATACACATGGGTTCGGATGGTTGCGACATACCGAACCATGTGGTACCGATAGATCAGATGGCAAGGATGTTCGCTCTGCTCAAGGAACCGGGTGGCCATCCCCTCTCCCCTCACCTCAAGAGGGTGGGCAGGGCAATGATGGAGCATCCCTTCATGGTAGCCGGAAAGGACAGGTTCGATACTGTCATCATGGAAGATCTCAAGGGCAGTGTGCTGTCAAAAGCAGGAGCGGCAGGACTGCAGACACTTGCGGTCGAACATGATTGTAGATGGATCGGTGTTTCCCTGAAGATCGAAGATGGTGCCTATTCCATGATCCCACCGCTCACATACTCCATACTGGAGAACCTTGGTATGAGAGGTACCCGGTCGGAGAAGGGAGAGGAATATGCAGGAGCCTTGATCAGGACAAGGTCCAGGAAGGTTGTCGGAAGAAGCGTCATCATTGGAAAAATGACCGAAAAGACCATTTCTAAACGAATAGTTTAATTAGATATCCGCCCCATTAACCTGCTGGTGAGAGAGAATGATTATGGAGTTCACCTTCTACCCCTTCGTGGCGAAGAACGTTGAAAAGGTTGAGGATAGCTGGGGGATCTACAAGCTTGCGGACGGCCTGAAGAAAGTGGTTTTCATCGGGAGGGGAAATATAGGGACACACCTTCCAAAGCATCTTCCTGATGGAACTTCACCGGCCGATGACGTGGAATATTTCTCGTTCGAGTATTACGATTCAGGCGAGGAAGCCTACGAGGCATATGAAGATATGTTGAAGGACCACTATAAGAAGTTCGGCAAGTATCCGAGGTACAACAAACCACTCGATCGTGCAGGATAGGAATTTCGGACAGGCGATCCAAAATTTCCATCCCCCACATAACGTTCGTTACGACCCGTACTGTTTTATTCAACCTCTGCATACTGGAAGCGATAGGATGAGCAATAAAATAGGGATCAGGAGAGAAAGCAAGAACCGGTGGGAGAGAAGGGCTCCGATCACACCGGAACATGTCCTCAGGCTGGTCAATGATTATCAGGTGAACCTAACGGTCCAGCCCTCGGACCTCAGGATATTCCCCACAGAAGAATACAGGGAAGCTGGAGCTGTTATCAATGAGGATCTGAACGATACCGAGTTGATAATGGGTATCAAGGAGATCCCGATCGAGGAGCTGGAACCCGGAAAGGCATACATGTTCTTCTCACATACCATAAAGGGTCAGCACCACAACATGCCCATGCTCAAGAGGATGATGGAAATGGGCTGCTCCCTTATCGATTACGAGAAGATTGTCGATGAGAACAACCGCAGGCTGATCTTCTTCGGCTGGCATGCTGGTGCTGCAGGGATGATCGATACCCTCTGGACCACGGGAAGAAGACTGGAATGGGAAGGAGTGAGGAATCCCATGTCCTCAATAATGAAGGCCCATGAGTACGGGGACCTGCCCCATATCAGGGAGCATATCTCCTCGATAGGTAGATTGATCACAACATACGGGATCCCGTATTCGATCAGACCTCTGGTCATAGGGTTCGCAGGGAACGGGAACGTGTCCAAGGGAGCACAGGAGATGCTGGACCTTCTTCCTGTCAAAGAAGTAAGCCCCCAGGAGCTTCCTACCCTGAAGAAGAGGAAGGATGCCGGGACCAATATCTACAAGGTCATATTCAACGAATGGGACATGGTGGAACCCATCGATGAGGGCAGGGAGTTCGATCTTCAGGACTACTACAAGAACCCGGAGGGTTACAGGACCTTGTTCATCGATCACGTGCCGTATCTCACGGTCCTTATGAACTGTATATACTGGGAAGAGAGATATCCCAGGCTGATCACCAAGAAGGACATCCTGGACCTGTACTCCGATCACCGCTCCCCGAAGCTCAGGGTCATCGGAGATATCAGCTGTGACATCGACGGTGCCATCCAGGCCACGATCAGGGCAACAACCCCAGAGGATCCGGTCTACGTCTTTGATCCCTGGGAGGACAGGGCAGTACCCGGATGGAAAGGGACAGGTCCTGTGATAATGGCCGTGGACAATCTCCCCTGCGAGGTTCCGAAGGAATCTTCGGATTATTTTGGTGAGCGTTTGAAAGAGTTCATACCGGCACTCGCAGAGGTTGACCTCGGCCTGGAACTAGATGAGATGGATCTTCCAAAACCTTTGAAGAACGCCTTCATACTGCACAAAGGAAAGTTAACTCCCAATTTTCAATATCTGAAAGAACCCCTGGAGGAATGCACAAAATGAAAAAAGTACTTGTTCTTGGTGCGGGACTTGTTTCGAAACCGTTTGTCAGATATCTGCTCTTGGAGGCTGGCTTCAACGTTACAGTTGCCAGCAGAACAGTTCAGAAGGCAGAGATCGTGATGGAAGGTAACAAAGGAGGCACCGCCGTGTCCTTTGACATCACAAAGGACGAGAACCTTGTCGAGATGGTGTCCCAGCATGATATTGTTGTATCTCTCCTTCCTTATATACACCATACCAAGGTGGCAGCAGCTGCAATAGAGACCGGGAAGCACATGCTGACGACATCATATGTCAGCG
>JAYEPK010000290.1:0-3419 GCA_034723935.1 Thermoplasmatota archaeon | reverse complement strand
ATTGAACTTGGAGTTGATGAGAAACTGGCTTTGAAAGCGATCTACCTTGTGACAATGGTGCAAGGGTCGGACATTCAGCAAACAAGGATCAGAACAGGGGATATCGGAGATACGGCAGAAGAATTGATATTAAAGAAAAAACAGCAGCCTCTTTATCATGAGGATCTGACTATCGAGAGGGTATATGATAACTTGAAAAGGATCTCATTGGCAGGGGGGAGATCATCACAGGACTTGAAGATCAAGTTGATCGCCGAGCTTCTTCATGATGCTTCACCCGCTGAATCAAAGTACATTGTCAGGACAGTGTGTCAAAAAATGAGGATAGGATCCGCAGACATGACTATGATAGATTCACTTGCATCTCTTGCAACCAGAGGTATGGAAGAGATCGCTGTTGAAGCTGCATCCTTTGAGATAAATGATCTGGAGGATCATATCAATAGACTGAAAAAACATAGTGTAATATCTTTAAATTACATTATTGATAAATTATCTGCTTCCTTGAAGAACATGAAGAACAAGGAAAATGCCCGCGACATATTGGTAAAAATCAAAGAATTGAAAGTGGAGATACGCACCAATCGAGAGGAGATCGTAAGAGCATACAACATACATCCGGATCTGGGACTATTAACCGGGATCATCATCTCGGAAGGAATGGGGGGGATCAAAAAAATCGAGATCGAACCTGGAGTTCCTTTGAGAGCAATGCTTGGCGAGCGTCTCAGGACAATGGATGATATCCTGGAGAAACTTGGTGGAAAGGCTGCTCTCGAGTACAAATATGATGGTTTGAGGATCCAGGCCCACATCCTTGGAACTGGACAGGTCAAACTCTTTTCAAGACAGATGGAAGATATCACCGATCAATTTCCAGATGTGGTCGCTAACTTATTGAAGGGCATCAAGACAGGATCTGTTATCTTGGACTGTGAATGTATACCAATCGACGGATCAACAGGTGCGATGCTTCCATTCCAGGTGATCTCGAAAAGAAGAGGTAGAAAGCATGATCTGGCGGACACCATCAAGGAGATACCTGTCGATCTGGTTGTATTCGACTGCCTTTATGCCGAGGGCTCCTCATACCTTGATGTTCCATATCTGGAACGTAGGAAAAGGATCAAGGAGTTGTTCACCAGGATAGATGATGAATTGGCTACCGACAGAGGTATTTCGATCTCCAAAATGGGGATATTTGAAAACAGTGTCGATGCGTATTCCTTTTTCAACCAAGCTCTTGATGAAGGTGCTGAGGGGATCATGGCCAAATCTATAATGGGGGGCAGTAACTATCAAGCAGGTTCGAGAGGATGGCAGTGGATCAAGTTCAAGAGGGATTACAGGTCCGAGATCAATGATACGTTGGATCTGGTGATAATTGGTGCTTTTCACGGATCTGGTAAACGTGGTGGGGCATATGGTGCCTTTCTCATGGCAGTATTTGATCCGGAAAATTCCAGGTATCAGACCATTTGCAAGCTGGGTAGCGGTTTCAACGATGAGCAACTTTCAATGTTACCCAAAAAATTGGAGGGATCAACGGTCAAAAAGGAAGCTATGCGGTCAATTGTGGATTGCAATGTAGAACCCGATGTGTTCTTTGAACCCTCGGTGGTCCTCGAGATCATGGGTGCGGAGATAACATTTTCTCCGATACATACATGCGCATGGGGTCTCCTGATGGACGATCATGGTCTGGCTGTTCGTTTTCCAAGGTTCACCGGAAAGTTCAGAGATGACAAATCATCGGAACAGGCGACAACGGTTGGCGAAATAATTTCCATGTACAAGACCCAGAAGAAAACGATATGATCATGTGAGCTTTCTCAAGTGGGGAAGGAACCTTGGAATGAGTTTGAGGAGTGAGGGATCTTTTTTCAGAAGAGAGAGGGCAAGTTTCAATGGATGGTCTATATCACCCTTGTCGTTGATCAACGATAGAAGCTCCGGGTCCCTGAGTTTTTCAAATACCATTTCGATCTCTTCATCACGTATCCGTGAGATCACACCACGGAATAACCTGGACCTTTCGAGTTCCCTACCATACCCCTTCTTCCAATTTGATCTGAAAGCCGTGAAAACATCCTCGTTCAGCTCTTCTGAACCTTCAATGGAGCTCATTAGCGAATCAACGGCCTTAAAACCTGGAAATATTCCTCCTCCCGATGTTGGTTTTGCCATGCCGGCCGAATCTCCAAGGATAATCATATTATCTTTGAACAGTTCATGAGGGGAGCCCATCGGGACCGCCCCATAATTCCATGTCATATGTCCGATCATTTTTCCATTAAACCCTAACCACTCCTTCAATCTTGGATCCTTGATCAACAGTGAAGCTCCTTCTCTCAGAGATGGTCCGTTTATGGCAGCCAAACCTATCCTGATCTTCCCTGGGGGTCCTGCTGGTAATGCCCATGAAAAGAATCCCCTGGCAGTATTCTTTCCGGTAAGGACACAAACAAGGTCTGTTGGATTGTTGCCATTTTCAACGATCATTTCAATGCTCAGTCCAGGTATGATATGTTTTGGATTTCTCAACATGTTGGATCTTCTGGTGATCGATGAAGTACCTTCACATCCAATGACCGATCTCGCTTTGACAATATGATCGGTTCCTCCTCCTGTTGTTCTGACAATTGTCCCTCCGTTTTTCCCATGAGTGACGGAAATGGCCTTTTGGTTAAGCAGAGGGATCGCTCCTGATCGAACAGCCTTTTTGAAAAGTAGATGATCAAACTCGGATCGATCTATCGATACAGCTTTCGTTCCCTTTCCTCTCAACTCGAGTTTTTTTCCTGATGGTGATATTATATCTGCTCCGATGATGTTGTTCAGACGGATATCCTCAAGGAGATCACCTGTTTCCGGCAGATCGAACAGACGTGGGTTCACAAGGCCGGCGCATTGTTGAGGCCGACCGATGAAAGGGTCCTCCTCGATCAACGCAACGCTGTATCCTTTTGTTGAAAGCCTGAGGGCTGAATAGCTGCCAATGGGTCCCCCCCCGATAACTGCAACGTCTGCCTCTATTTTATTAGCTTGAGATGTCATGGAAGATAATGGGCGAACCGTGAAGGGTGATAAAAGATTATCCTTTGAAGGATACAGAGGAACTAAATAATAATCTATCAGGTCGGCTTTTAGATATTATGGCGGTCGACAGTACCCAAAATAATGGGTCTGAGCCAATAATGCTACGCAACGGTGTTCTTATATCAGATTCATCAGGTTACAGAGGTCTTGTTGATATTTACATCGAGGACGGATACATCAACGAGATCATACCACGGGAAAAAAGAGGTTCTATTAATGGAAATGGTGCCAGAAGAATAGAGATGAACGGCTCAATCGTTGCACCTTCCTTTACTGATGCGCACATGCATCTTCTACAATGGTCTCTCTATAGAGAGGCT
>JAYEPK010000289.1:0-3423 GCA_034723935.1 Thermoplasmatota archaeon | reverse complement strand
TGGAGCAGCGGAAAGATACATGGGAACCGCTCCGGATGCAGAACTGGTCGACCTTAGATACTCCCGTATCCAGGGAGATTTCACGGGAGCAGCTGATAGAGCGCTGGAATGGGTCATAGAGAACCATGAAGAGCATGATATTTCCGTGACCTCCTGTTCATGGGGATCCACCGTCACGACATCCGGAAAGGACACCACATCAAGATTGGTGGATCAGCTGGTAGATGAAGGGGTGGTCGTGGTCGTTGCAGCAGGGAACGATGGAGAGCAGGGACTCCCTAGTCCCGCATCGGCAGATGGGGCCCTCACTATCGGCGCGCTCGATGACAGGTCCACCATCGACAGGAACGACGATGGCCATGATGGATATTCAAACCGGGGGCCGAGAGCAAGCGACGGCGACCTGGACACCATGGATGAAATGAAACCGGATGTTATCGCTCCCGGCAGGGACATCAGATCGGCAAAGCACAATTCGGTAATGGAATATGTTGAAATGACCGGAACTTCCATGGCAACCCCTCATGTGTCCGGTATCGTGGCTCTAATGCTCCAGGCAAACCCTGGCCTCACACCGTCGCAGGTCAAAGGGATCCTGAGAGATACGGCACAGCAGAAACGGGTAGCATCGATGCCGGAAAAGGATGATAAATACAATTACAGGTCAGGTTGGGGAGCGGTTGACGCCTTTGGTGCCGTGAAGAGAGCCGGGGACCTTATTTCTTACGAGGTGCAGGCACCTTCCAGGGTCAGGCTGGACCTTCCGTTCCAGGCAAACGTAACGGGACATTTCACCAAGACAGATCACGACACACAGGATGATGTCGTGGAAATGGAACTCTTGACCCCACTTCAATGGGGTCCGCCTTCCGATGTGGACCTGGACCCGGGTGTTTCCGGGGCCGAGGTTACTCTGGGCACACCTTCGGTTAGGGGCGGTATGTGGTCCGTGAGAGGGAGTGTCAGGTATGCCGGATCGGTAGAGGATGTGGAACCTGTCCTTCATGCCGAGGTTCGTGCGGACGGGTCCGTTGGAGATGTGAGGACGATTGAAGGCACGGTCTCGATCAATGATGTGGAAGGCAGCGTTGGACCGACCAATGTCAGCATATCCTATGATTCACTGCCCCCCGACCTGTCCATAGTTACAACGGCCATCTGGTTTTCCGATAACCTTCCGGAGAGTGGTGACCAGATCGATATTCATGCAAGGGTGAACAACACGGGTGGGACCGATGTCAGCAGTGTCCTCGTTCGATTCATGGATGGCCCGGAAAGGACCGGCAGGTCCATCGGTGAAGATATCATAGATGTGGATGCCTTTTCCTCTGCCATTGCTTCTTCTACCTGGGAGGCCAACCCAGGGATACATGCAATAACGGTCATTGCGGATCCGGAAAATGATATTGCGGAACCAGATGAGGATAACAACTCGGCCGAAAGGCCGATCACGGTAAGAGGTATCAATCCCCCACCGATAGCTCAACTGGAGGTATCACCCGGCTCGGGAAAGACGATAACAAGTTTCTTCTTTGACGCATCCGGTTCCACCGATACGAACCTGAGAGGCGGGGCCGTGGTCCTTTATAACTTCGATTTCGGGGACGGGGATTCCACGGGATGGATCGAGGATCAGCAGGTCGAACACCTATACCATAGCGGGGGTTCCTACACGGCCTCCCTGATCGTTGAGGATAACGGAGGGGCAAAGAGTCAGAACGGGGCGAATGTGCAGATCAATGTCTCGGAGGTCCAGTCGAACGAACTGACCCTGTACCTGAATGCATCGTCGGGTCTTTCGGAGGGTCCAGGGCCCGCAAGGTCTGTGTTGATCTCCAATGGTGAGATCGGTACCTGGTCCTCGGAACCTTTTCAGCTCACGACCATCCTGCATACGGAAGCTGTGCTGGATCTGAAGATATGGTCCGGGGAGGAACAGGGAATAACGCTTGCAGGATCGATAGGGACCGAACATGATACTTTCTCAAGTGAATGGGAGCTTGAACACCCGGGGGGTGGGAATGTTTCATTCACACTTGGTATTATGATGGATGAGACCGAGGTACGATACCTTGATACATTCTCCCTCCTCCTGGAAGGTACGACAAACTCGGAAGATGCAATGCTCCTTGCAGGAAAGGACGGTTCGATGATGAAGGTATATTCCTACATCAAGGAGAACACTCTTCCGGAGGTCGATGCCGGCCCCGATATGGATGTCAAGGCAGAGCAGGAGGTCACTTTTGTGGGCTCCGCTTCGGATACGGACAGCGGTATATACTGGACCCGCTGGGATTTCGATGGGGATGGTGAGTGGGACTCCGAAGGAGATGATGCCCTTTCCTCCGATCACTCCGGTTACGAGGAGGAAGGGTCCTACACTGCCAGGCTCGAGGTCACGGATCGGGATGGTGGGAAGGCCTCGGATACAGCAAGGGTTACCGTAAGATCCTCTGATTTCAATTATCCCCCCTCTGTTACCATGATATGTCCATCTACATCGGAGGAAGGTATTCTCCACCTCCAGGGAAGCTCGGATGACGATGGTATTGTAGAGGTCGTGGAAGTGAGGATAGATGGACCGAGCGGTCCGGAGAACGGAACTGCGATCTCATGGACCGAGGCAGACGGGACCGATCCCTGGACATATTCATTTGATACAAGGGGAATGTCGGATGGGAGTTACACGGTATATGCAAGGGCCTATGATGATGAGAGATACTCCGAGATAGCCTCCTGTTCCGTTCAGATAGAGAATCCCAACTCCCCCCCTGTCATCGAGAGGATCATCGTGGCTCCGAGGCCGATATCATTGGATGGTGAACAGCAGCTTCTGATAAAGGTCGATATATCAGACCCGGACCTCCCGATGGATGATGTTCTGGTAAGTTCCAATCTCTCTATCATCGGAGGGCCAGCAGAGGTAATACTCCGCGATGACGGTACCGGTCCGGACGCAGATGAGGAGGACGGCACTTACACATTATCGTTCATCCCTCCAATATCGGCCATCCCTGGAACCTACATGATCACGATCACGGCCGTTGACCTGAAAGGCGCTTCCGTGCAGGACCTGGTCATGGTCGAGATGGTCTCTGCCCTTGAGGTCGATGTTGATATCCAGGACGGCCCCTATCGGATAGGCAGGGAATACCTTGTGAAGGTCTCGATAGAGAATGGAGATACGGTGGACCGGGTGGAAATGAAGATTGGGAACAGGACCATCGAACTGAAGGACGATGGCAAGGAGGGGGACAGGGTCGCGGGAGATGACACCTATTCCAGAAGGATAGAGATCGAGGCCGATCCCGGGATCGTAGGTTACGAGTTTCTTCTCTTTTCCTCCGATGGCAGCATTCTCCATTCGATCACGGGAGAGCTGAGGGTCGAAGAGATGCTGGGATCGAGTTCCAATGATGAAAA
>JAYEPK010000288.1:0-3438 GCA_034723935.1 Thermoplasmatota archaeon | reverse complement strand
AAGTGGAGTTGATGAATTGGTATCCTCCCAGACATTCGCCAGCACAACTGTGTACTTGGGGTCGTCATCCCCGGTTGACTGCAGATAGAAGTCGTGTCTTTCAACGGTCCCGGAGGGGACGTTTATAGCATCAAGCTGGGGGTAGTAGCCCGCCGCAGTAGCTCCAACACTGTGTATCTCATCTCCGGGGAAGTCCCCGATAAGGTAGAATCCGGGTATGCCAAAGACGTTTGTGGTCTGTGTGAAGTAGTAATCTGTAAACACCGTGGCACCCGGGAGCGGTGTCCCGTCGCCGAATACAAATCCCAGCAGCGTTGTTGTTATTATGTCCGGATTTGATGTGTTCAAAGCAATATCCACGTATGTTGTCAGACCCCATACGACCGTTCCGGTGTTGCTGTTGGCGTTGTAACTTGACACGGTTGCAACGACTATATAGTCTCCCGGAAGTGGACCGGTAAAGAAATAGAAACCGGAACTGTCAGCAGTGGTCGTTAATGTATTTCCTGTTGCTGTATTGTAGGCCATCACGGTTGCTCCAGGTATTGGAACTCCCGAGGTTTCGTCTGTGATGTTCCCGGCAAGGCCCGAGTTGTGCATGTCCAGCGCATCAAGGTGGAAGTCGTGCCTCACAACTTCACCGGCGGACACTGATAGTCCTCCGGAGTGCTCTTCGTTGTGGGAGTATGCCCAGCAGAAGAGGTTGTAAGTTCCCGGAGAAACAATGGTCGTATATTTTCCAATAAGCGTGTCGGATGTGCTCTCGATGATGTCTATTATGGTCCCGGTGGGGACTTGAGCACCACTTTCGAAACCAACGATCGCATCACCAGCTGTATAATCGCCGGAAATGGTATGAAATTCGGCTTCCAGGTACACCTTTCCAGTAAGCACTCCTATCTCAGTAGGAAGAGCAGGCTCCAGGGAAAAATCGTATAGTGTCCCATTTGTATCTCTGTTAAGGGTGATCTCCTTATGCGAAGTGTTGTATCCTTCCTTGTATACCGTTAGATTGTATATCCCGTATGGCATATCTTCGATCAGGAAGGTTCCCTTCGCATCCGTCTTCCAGATCCCTTGGATCTCATCTGTAAATACAACCGCACCCTCGAGAAGCTTTTGAGTTGCGCTGTCATATACGGATCCTCTCACATAGCCGGTCTCTTCGGCCTCCGCCATCATCGGCAGGAGACTTCCTATGGCGAGAATAGCGAGCATTATGGTCGCTATTCCTGTATATTTTCCTTTTTCCAAACCTTTCATGTTTGTCACCACTCCCAAATACATCAACTTGTTTTTCGTGACTTATCTGTTGAATACGCTTTGGTAAGTGCCAAATGCTAAGTATTCGACTATATTTAAAGATTATCCAGTTAGTAACACCCTGTGACTATACACTGTGAATGGCATTGGAAAAGAACAATCTGATCTTATCTTCTGCTGCTTTGATATTTTCTGCTGTGATGTGAACAACTCGAACATTAACCTCAGCCCCTTGTTATTCTGGAAAATTCACAACATGACCCTCGTCCCCTGTTTATCATACGTTGGGTGTTGGCATTCAACACAAGTTCATTTTCGGATGAAGTCGTTCCTCCACATCCTTGATTATGGATTTCCTTATATCGATCCGAGCATCAAATTTTGTATCATCGATCGTGGATACTGCCCTTTGTCAGGGGATCACGTAGAAGAAAATACAGGCGAAATGGAAGATGGATCCAATAAGGACATATATGTGCCAGACGGAGTGGGAATATCTGATACCTTTCCTGGCATAGATCAAGGCCCCGATTGAATATGCGACACCTCCTGCCGCAAGCAGGATCAATCCTCCGGTAGCAAGGTTGTCAATAATGGGTTTTATTGCAAGGAGAATACACCAACCCAGTGTTATGTAGATGGCGATCGAGAGCCATTTGAACTTGTCGGAAAAGAAGACCTTGAAAACCGTACCGAGGAGAAATCCTGACCATACAATTCCAAAAAGGATCCACCCCCAGGTTCCCCTGAGAACGGTCAGTGTGAACGGGGTATAGGTTGCTGCGATCAGGAAGTATATAGATGAGTGGTCCAGGATCTTGAAGACCTTCTTCGCTCTTCTCAACTGGATCGCGTGATACATCGTGGAGTTGGTATACATGAGGACAAGTCCGACCCCGAAAATGGTGCAGGAGGTGATCAACCATGGATCGCCGTCAAGGGATGAGAACACAACAAGCAGAACAAGTCCTGCAATTGCAAGAGCCCAGCCGACACCGTGAGTTATCGAGTTTGCTATCTCCTCTCTGATGGTGTAGGAAACTTTGACGGCGGAACCCATGATGAGACATGATGTTGGATGGTTAAATCACTTGCGTACTATCACTCGGTACTGATATTATAGTGATATTATGTCAATGATCTGTAAAAAACTGACAATTATTCCGAAATGCACTATTTTTCTGTAGTTGAATGTTTGCACCAGGCAACAACCTTTTTGGAGAGCGTGATCCTCTTTGAGGAGAAATTGTGATCTGAATCTAGCATGATCGTTGCAAGATCATCCGAAAGATATGACCTGAGATCGACTGCAAGTGCATCGAAATGGAACTTTGGCCATGCAAGTGGATCGTTCTTTGCACCTATCATAAGGACCTTCAGATCAGATAGACGGCGGGTCCTTTCCAGGAGGTTCCATTCATCACCTTTGCTTTCGATCTCCTTCAGCAGTTCCACGGGAGATAATGAATGGAGCGGTCTCGTCAGTTCTTTGAACGTGTTTTCTATGAAATCCCTGTTCGGTTCACCTTCAGCGGAGAAGATGTTCACGAGACCCAGGTTGAATCCGGCCAGAGAACCAACTGCATTTATCCGTGCATCCTCGGAAGCTGTCATCATCGCGGCCCAACCTCCCATGGAATGGCCGATAGGTATGATGTGATCTGGATCTACCAGGAGCTCCATGCAGTTCTCTCTCAAGTGTTCTACTGCTGCCTTTGTATCCTCGAGCATGTTGGAAAAGGAGAACGTTCCATCGCTCCCCCAGGCTCCCCTGTAATGGAATACAAGGACGTTGAAACCCGCTCTTTTCAGTGAGTGTGCTATGTCGAAGTTCCTCTCGTGTCCGGGGAAGCCGTGAAGTAATACAACTGTTGGTTTGGGTCCTGGACCTTGAGCTTTGAACAAGACGCCGAACATTGTTTCCCCGTCGACTTCGATCTCAACGTGTTCGAGGGACGGGGAATACCTCCCGTCCTTGACCTCCATATCGTTGATAACAGGGTCCTGCTCCATGGCTCCGGAATGACATATGATGATATTAACGGTTACTGGATATTGCGATCCCGGTCTTGATCGTTCCATGAAGGATACCATTAGGATCGGTCAGTAAGTGTAATAAGACCATTCTGTCATGAACCGACATAAGGGGAATGGTTCTGAACACTGGAGAATTAC
>JAYEPK010000287.1:0-13971 GCA_034723935.1 Thermoplasmatota archaeon | reverse complement strand
AAACGGCAAACGAAAATCTGACATCCTACCATAGCCATCTTCTATTCAATTCTTAAAATCGTCATTATACTGGGATTTAATTATAATAGGCCCTTAAACTCTTCAGAGCGCCTACGTACTGCGTCGAGTGCGTCGGGTCAACTTGGTAAGGTCCTGTGGAGATGGATAAAACCGGCTCCACCCTGCCCATGCTGCAGATGGGTAGAGAAGAAGGAGGGCAGAACTTGAAGATGTGGCAAATACATGCAAGGGCTGAAGCCCCTCGACAAAGGCAGAAATGTCTGGAACCAAGACCAGACATTGTCCGTCGATCAACTCGAATAAGGCTACGAACAGAAAGTATCTACGGAATCCTCGTAATACGTAACCGTGCAAACGCTTGGTTGATTTGCAGGGATGATGGAGCGAAAATATTGCGCGTGTATAAAACGTGCTGGTCATTGGCCAGCGATCAGGACATAACTGCAATTCGTCCTGGTCTCCATCCGGGGAAAAGATACAGCCTAAGTTCGGGAAAGGAATTACCAGGAACCCGAGAGAGTCATTCCAACCACCTTGAAAGCAATCTGCCTGCGGTTGGGATGGAAGTCGGAGGTGTCATAGTAGTCCGGGGACGGGAAAGCCGTCCACATGGCGAAGGACACCAGCCAAACCGATAGAGCCGTTGTAGGAAAGGAGTCCGGAGGAAATCTCATGGAGCTTGTCGAAAGGAAAGAATCGATTGACAAGGTACTACATCTGCAACGAAAACTCTACCGTTGGAGTAAAGGAGGAAACCATGATTTTAGAAGATTGTACAATCTGACCTACAACCCGTATTTTCTCAGCCAGGCATGGTATATGTTGAGAGCCAATTATGGATCGAGAACACCCGGGATCGATGGGATGACACTGAGAAGGATTGAGGATGAAATTGGTCTGAATGCCTGGCTTACCAGGATACAGAAATCTCTTCGAGAACGTTCTTTCAAGCCGGATCTCATTAGACGTCGATATATCCCCAAACCGGGAAAAGACATAATGAGACCGCTTGGAATTCCTACTCTGGAGGACCGCCTTGTACAAATGGTATTGAAACTTGTTTTGGAGCCTATCTTTGAAGCAGTATTCAAGGATAGCTCCTTGGGTTTTAGACCTGGCCGTGGCCCTTTGAACGCTATTGCCCAGATCAAAGGATACATGAACCCACTGATACAGTATAACTGGGTGATCGAAGCTGATATCAGAGATTGCTTCGGAAACATAGACCATACCCGACTTCTGCGGAGAATGAAATCAAAGGTAAAGGATAAACGAATACTATCCCTGACCCGATTATTTCTCAAAGCTGGAGTCTTTGATGACGGCAAGGTCACTTATCCAGTATCTGGTAGTCCCCAGGGAGGTATAATTTCCCCCCTTCTTGCCAATATCTATCTTGATCGGATGGACGAGATATATGAAGAGAGGTATCATAGTCTGTCCATTTATGGCAGGGGCAAGAGGGTAAAGGAAGGGAAACCGGTTGTCCGGCTCGTTCGTTATGCGGATGATTTCGTTTTGCTAGTAAAAGGTGATCGGCCAGTGGCTGAGGAAGCCTTTGACGAACTACGTTCTGTAGTGGAATCCGAACTGCATATGGAACTTGCCGAGGAAAAGACCGGTATCCATCGACTTGAGGATGGTTTCAACTTTCTTGGGTATACTTTTCGCCGAGGACCGAGTCTGCGGACTCGAGAGACATCAACAATTCTGTTACCCTCGAAAGAATCCGTGATAAGATTTAGCAGGAAGATCAAGGAAATGACCTCAGCTTCGATGGCATTCCTGACCCCGAGTGAATTGATCAAGAAACTGAATTATATCATAAGAGGTTGGGCTCAGTATTTTCGATATGGCTGGGTATCCAGTACATTTTCGAAATTGGACAGATACGTACATCTTCGCTTTGGAAGTTGGCTGAAGAAGAAATTCCGAATCCACGCCAGGGGTAAGAAGGAGAAGGGACCCCGTGTAGGGACCTGGAAATGGATCTTTTCCCGGTATATTTGGCGTGACATCAATGGAAAACAGCGCTGGGGTTCTGGCGAGGATATTCTCGTTCTCATGAGAAAATCCTTTCCTCCCAAGAGACTGCTTTTCTGTGTAAAGGATGTTCCGACAATATTCACCGAGATAACGAATCAGACCCGTTTTCAGGTATCCGGTTCAGGGTTTCGACTTGTTCTTGGTATGGAATCTTCCGTCGAACGGCATAAGGAATGGTAGAAAGCCGGATGAGGTGAAAGTCTCACGTCCGGTTTGGGGAGCAGCAGGGGGGTAAGGTCTTTTCCTGACCCGCACCCCCTGTTGACTCCACTGAAGGGAAGCTGATCAGCGGAGGGAGACAATTTCTATCGAAATTGTCGACTTAGACCAATCCTTGAGAGAAATATTTGACCTTAGGATTGGTTGGTAGGAGCTGTTTCAGTATGAATAAAGCGTGGATGGACTGGGGTGAGTGCGACAAAATGGTAAGAATCCTGCAAGTTCAAGTGAATAGGCTAGGTTGAACGGTACTACTGCAAGTAATATGAAGTGAAGCTTGTGAATTGCCAGTAAGGAGCAAGGGGCCTATTGAAAATGAATCAGTCAACGACGATGAACTCATTGACGTATGATCTGATTTCGTGAATGTGTCAATGGCAAATGAAAAACTGCCCCTTTCGGCAAATGGATAATGTCCCGAAAGGTCTACCTTTTGAGATACCTACTTATTCTGTGTTGGAATCCCCTGATTCTGAGGGGTTACCTTTAGGGACATGTAAATGGAGTGCGCCCCTAAGTTAAGCTTCAAGAGCGTCCTGAAAGGGTATTATGGGAAAAAACAAGACGAAAAAAGCATTCTCTTTGTAGATGCCGTTTGAAAAGTGCATAAAAGTGCCGTTATTGAAAGGCTCGCGAAAATCAGTGTTAAATAAATAATACCAAAATGCAGGCTTTGATCTGTGGACCAGTATGCAGTTTATTATCTATGTCCATCCACAGGCCTCACAAAATCCGCAGAGATATTAATTATCTGGATATGTTGCTGGACACCATACTTTCTACTCTAATACTATGCTTAAGAAAGCATGGTGGGGCCGTCGAAATTTGAATTCGAGTCGATGCCACCCCAAGGCACCAGGATGGTCCAAGCTACCCTACGGCCCCATGTATGTTTGGCGAGTGAAACGAGGCAATCATACCTCATTTGGGCTTTTGTGTAGCTTGATCCATACGCCCCAAAGGGATCGGGGGTATGGGGGGGTGAATTGACCCATGTCCTGTTTCTTTCGGGGAAAGAAACAGCAGGATGGTCCAAGCTACCCTACGGCCCCATGTATGTTTGGCATATCATGTATAGGGCATGACATCATCAATGAGTTCCACATGGGTGAGGAACATCCTTCTGCAGCAGTACCTCTCAACTCCCAACTGATCTAGAACCTTTGCCGAATCCTCCCCTTCTTCGGTCCTTCTGGCATACTCCTCGTAGAGATGACCTATGACCTTTCCACATGTAAAACATCTGACCGGGATTATCATTTTTACCGCCTGCTGTGATAGGCCATCCCTATATCCCTTCCCTTTATAAATCTTACCTAATTGCACATACAAAATAAATGAAAGTAAAACTATTACTATAACCATGGACTAACCTGGTTGGAGTGGTTGTATCATGAAATTGAATTTCGCAGGTGGTGTTGATGAGATAGGGAGTCTTGGAATGGTAGCTGAATCCGGAGATTCCAGGATACTCTTCGATTACGGGATGACCCCTTCAAAACCCCCACAATATCCTATGAAAACCCCTTCAATAGATGCGGTATTCCTGACTCATTCTCATCTGGACCATATCGGGAATGCTCCGTGGTTGTGTGGGGAGTTCGGAACCACAGTCTGGGGAACAGAGCCCACAATGGAAGTTGCAACCGTCCTCCTGCAGGATTCCCTGAAGATCGCCAAATTCGAGGGCTGGGCGCTTCCTTTCAACATCAGTGATCTTAGAAGGTTAACCGAGGAAACGACCATCCTCAGACACAATGACAGGATATTCACCGGTCCTTTCACCGTCAAACCAATGGATGCCGGACATATACCCGGGTCCACGATGTACAAGTTCAATGATGGAGGAAAGGAGGTTGTATTCACGGGTGATATCAACACCGTGGACACAAAACTCGTTGGAGGTATAAAGCCTCCTCAGTGCGACGTTCTTATCATGGAATCTACCTATGCCGGCAGGGAGCATCCACCAAGGAAAGAAGTGGAAAGGACCTTCATTGCCAAGGTGGAGGAAGTACTTGACAGGGGCGGGAAAGTGATCGTTCCTGCCTTTGCTGTAGGAAGGACACAGGAGATCGTACAGGTCCTGGACGGAATAAAGGAGGAGAAATGGCTAGATGGGATGGGTAGGAGGGTTGCCCAGATCTATCTCAGACATGGGGAGTTCCTCAAGAGTCCGGGTTCCCTGAAGAGAGCGCTCGATCAGTTCACATTTGTGAGAACCCCTAATCAGAGGGACAAAGCAGCTGAAGCTCCGATCGTGGTCACAACATCCGGAATGCTGGATGGAGGCCCAGTTCTTAAATACCTCGGGGATAACAAGAAGGATAAGAAGAGCGCTGTGCTTCTAACCGGCTACCAGGTAGAGGGCACCAATGGAAGGATGCTCATGGATTCGGGATCTATCGACATCAACGGCGAGATAGTGAAGATAGATTGTGAGGTCGTTCACTTTGATTTCTCGGCCCATGCAGGCCATGATGAGCTCGTCAAATTCGCAGAGGGCTCTGGAGCGGACGAGGTCATATTGATGCACGGTGATCGGAGGGAGGAGCTTGCGAAGGATCTCGGTTCGATCGGCAAGGTCCACACCCCCGGTCTCGAGGACGTCTTCACATACTGAACTGAGTATTTTCCGGGTACATGAGAGCACACCACTACAAAATATTTAAATAAATCAGGTTTTGTAGCTTATCATAAGCTCCAGGAGATGTTATGATGTATAGGACTTCGATTTTATTTTCCTTTCTGCTACTGATCTCCTCGGTCATATCAGGAGCATTGGTCGTTGATGCTGACCCGGGAATGGACCAAAATGATCAGGGCAGTTATACGCCCGAAACCAGGGCAGCACCAGCTGATTCCTGGCCGGTTTACAAAGGAGACCTGCAGAATACAGGTTTCTCGAGCACGGTGATCCCGATGGAAAAGAGCACCAGACCGCTGTGGATAGAGCGGATACCTTATTTGAAACAATCAAACTCTCCCACAATATATGGTGATATGGTATTCACCGGTTCCGGTGATGGGACAGTAAGAGGTGTTGATATTGATACGGGAGCCGTAGTGTGGAGTATCAAGGCCACCTACAAGCATATCAACACTGCGGTAACGGTAAATGACGGAAATGTCTACTTCGCCGCGGCTGATGGACGTGTCTATGGATATGATATCGAGACCAAGACGAAGGAACTTGATGTATACCTCAATGCCAGCGGGATCAATGGTGCCCCCGTCGTTGCCGATGGAATGCTATTCATCGGGACAATGGGAAAGAACCTCCAGAATGCTGGTGTATTTGGTATCGACCTGGCAACAGAGACAATATCCTGGCAGTTCCACATGGGAACGGAAGTGAACACCTACGGTTTCAAGGGGACGCCGGCCTATCTGGACGGCAGGATATACATAGGAAGCGGTGACGGTTTCATGTACTGCTTCGATAAGAATGGTTTTGATGATGGGAATGATGGATACGACATGGAAGACAATACATCTCTGGGCTATGCTGATATCATCTGGCAATATAATGCCACCTCTTCCATTGTTGGAAGCCCGATGATCGCAGAGGGAATGGTGGTGTTCGGTAACGATATAGGACGCTTATTCTGCCTGGATGCTGATGATGGGACTCACCTGTGGGATAAGAAGATCGGTGCAGGGGAAATTCCAAGTATCCAGACATCTCCCAGCTATAATGATGGTATCATCTATGTTGGAGCACAGAGGGTTTATGGACCATATAACAACATCAAAGGCTCCTCTCTCTGGGCAATGAGGCTCTCCAACAGCGAGGTCCAGTGGAGGTTCAATTCAACCGGACAGATGCTTGCCTCTTCACCCGCGCTAACAGAAGACGCGGTCGTTTTCGGTGCTGGGGCTGGGAATACCTCGGTATACTGCATCTCCACCGAGAACGAGAACATTGCCGATGAGGACCGGATACTGTGGCGCGTCAACGTGGGAGCTCCTGTTTTCTCTGCTCCCGCCATTGCAAACGGCAGGATATTTATCGGCAGGACCGACGGTGGAGGGGATTTTGGGAAACTGTATGCTTTTGGTTCTCCTGATCCAACTGTGTCGTCCGTATGGCTTTCCGACCAGCTTCCGTTCATCGGGGAGCAGGTCAGTGTGAATGCGATGATCACAAACAATGCCACCATTGGTGCGGATATCTCGGTCCGGTTCATGCTGACGAACTTCAACAATTCCAACCAGAAGGAGCTGGGGGTCATTGAGGGAGCAAGGGTTGAAGCCTTCTCCAATACTGTGGTCTCTGCGGATTGGGTCGTTGAGCAAGGCTTTGACATGGTGGTTGCATTTATCATCGAGGTCCAACCGGAGGACAAGGACAGTACGAACAACTTCGGTACGCTTGAACTATCCGCAAAGGGGATCCTGAAGGGTTACTGGACCTCTTCCGGAGGAGGTCCGGGGCGAACTGGCATTGGCAGAAAAGAGCTTGAGAGCAACCGAACCTACTGGCAGAAGGATCTGGGAAATGAATTCACGGGACCTGCGGAAGATATCTGGTATCATGGTTTCAATGGCAACGGCACGATATCTGCAGTCGGAGGAATACTTTACATGACAACTCCGGAGGGTGACCTGCTGGCCCTAAATGCCACTCCCGGACATGGAGGAGTGCCGGGAGAGATGTGGAGATACAGCAATTCCTCTGTGAATTTCGTTGGACGTCCAGTGCTTCTTGTTGATCAGGACCAGACCTTTGGAGGATCCAACAAGGTCTTCGCATACGGCGATGACGGATACATCTGGGCATTCGACTGGGTTGGCTACTGGGATGGTAGAAATGACGGGCCGTACACATCTGAAACCTCTACCGGATATCAAGACGGAGACGTGATATGGAGAAGATCGGTATCGGGCATGCCAACACAACCGTTTTTCATCAGCGGGGCAAATGTGGTCATGATCTCGGGCAGTATGATATCGGCCTATGATGATGATACAGGAGATCTGATATGGACCCGGACCATGGTGAACGATATAGATGCCGTTGCGGGTGATAATGGCAATATCTTTCTCATCGATGGCACCATGGTGAGGGGTCTTGACCCCATCACCGGAGATGATGTCTTGATGTATGATATAAAAGACATCCTTGGAACATCCAGGGTTCCATTCATATCGTATGCGGAGGAGGTAATATCACTTGTTTTTAATGATACTGCATTGATGTTGGATGCATTCCCTGATGATAACGAGGATGGTACCGTCGATCTGAACGATAGCGATGAAGGAGTATATGATAATGGGTCCCTGTATGACCTTTTATGGATGACATCCTTTGGGGAGAAGATAACATCTCCTCCTTCTTTCTCCGATTCCAGCAACATGTTCTGTGTTGCATCAACCTCCGGCCTGAGGTTCCTGAACATTGACAATGGAACGATGATGGGTTTCTATTCACTTTCCCCGGTCTCGGGAAGAATGCTCTCGGCCGAGGATTCGTTCTATGTAATGACAGGGGATGATCCATGGATGATCCGTGCATTCTCACTTTCCGAGGCGGGTTCTTTCGTTCCAACATGGACCCAGACATTTGCATCGCCTCCCCGGGGAGAACCCGCACTCATTGGGGGGAGGATATTCCTTGCAGTGGCCAGTGGTATGGTCTATTCGATCGGAGCAGCCAATAACGAACCTGTTGCAGTGATCGTTGCTCCCGATGAGGGCATGCTTGTTCTTCCAGGAGAGATGGTGACCTTTGATGCATCCTCCTCGCATGATATCGAGGGGGACCCTCTGACATACAGCTGGTATCTTGAGGGGTCTGCCATACCACTTTACGAGGGGACGGATCCTGTGGTCACCATGCCGATCACAGGTGTCGGAAGGACCCGATTGATCCTCAAGGTATATGATGATATGATGGCATCGTCCCAGGATAGTATAAATATCACACTGCTCAAGAGGATAACATCTCCTGATTACAGGGACAACTACAATAATATTCACATCCACATGTCCTTTGGAATTTCGGAATCCTCCGGTGCATATTTCATCAACAGCACGATCCCTGATGATTCCCCGGAGGCAGAGGGTGCGGTCTTCACCTCTTATCTTGAATTCACTCCGCTTCCCAAGTATGCCGAGTACAGGTTCGAATGGGCAAATGTATCGATAGGTTACCAGGGAAAGGAGTTCACAATAGGGATGAACCAGGAAAAACTGAGACTTTTCATGTTCGATGCAGACATTGGCGAATGGGTCAAGGCCCCTCTTTCCGGTATCGACCTTGAGAATGGTAAGGTATGGGGAAATTTCACGGGCCTGCTCCCGACATATTATGCAATAGGGATCCTGGACAATCACCTTCCCGAGTTCAGGCACCGGGTGTCCTCTACCTATGTTTATAGAACAGATGAGGGATTCACTTTCATGGTAGAGTACAGGGACAGTGACGGAAACATTCCCAGATACATCAAGATAGTAGTGGATAACGACACAGAGCTCATGATGGGGCTATACGGAGTACAGGGGAATATGTCCAAATACACGTTCTACTCGGTCGAGGGTTTATTTCTCTCCCCCGGATGGCACTCCTACTATTTCGAGGCGGACGATGGTTTTTTCATAACCAAGTCGGGCTACTATGCAAAGATAGTCCAGAACTCTCCACCGATCGTCAATGTCATAGGGCCTCACAATATCATCAAGGTCAGGGAGAAGGTCCAGTTCTCGGGAGATGGTTCCTCGGACCCGGATGGAGATACGCTGAGCTATTACTGGGACTTCGATGCATCGAACGGGATCGATCGTGAAAAAGCGGGCCCAGTTGTGGATAATATATTCTATTCTCCAGGTGTTTACAAGGTAACACTCACCGTTTCGGACGGGACAACCTCGGTCAGCAAGAACGTAACTGTCACGGTGGTCGAGGATGATAAGGACCTTGACCTTCCCGCGTGGGAGAAATATTTCCCCCTCATTCTGGCCGGTATTGCCGCATTCCTCTTTATAGCCATAATAATCTTCTTGATGATCTCAAAGAAGGGACATGAGGAACAGAGCAAGATAACCAGGGATATCGAAGGTGGTTGGGTTTGTCCGGAGTGTGGGAACAGCGTAGGTGCCGGTCTCGATGAATGTTATGATTGCGGATACGAATATGACCCACTGGATTTCGAGGATGAACACGACGAGATGTAAGGCTGACATACTTTCACCAATATATATATATGAGAACTCCAATCGGCGTTTCCTGAAAGGTGAATTCAATGGGAAATATCAGACCGACCTTCATCAAAAGAGCTGCCATCGAGATCCTCAAGAAGTATCCCGATCAGTTCAGTGATGATTTTCAGCACAACAAGGTAGTGCTTAACAAGGTAGCTGAGATACCTTCCATCTCTCTCAGGAACAAGGTGGCAGGTTACATCACACGTTACAGGAAGGTCCTTGCTAACCGGATCTGAACTCAGTTACTTTCAGCCACCTCCCACATTCTCCCTTATAAACCACTGCCTGTTAGTTTTATTTGTATGAGGAAAGGCCCGCTCGGGTCTCCCGCATGCATCCCTAACCGAAGGGCGGGGTTTAATCCCCTTTTCCCCGTCCACTTTTGTTTTTCATGCAATATACGGGCGATGGTTTTTTCTAATTCTATTTGCATCATTGGGCATGGTCTCACTAAAAAGATCAGGATACCATTTACCGAACAAGGAGATCATTTCCACCGTCATCATGATCATTTTGAACGAAGCTACAACTGTCAGGTCACAAACAAGGTTCCATCGTTTGGTCCTGTTGAAATTGAGGGAAATGGAAGGGGGGAATCTCAAGCTCTCAGCACAGAGATTGAGAAGGATAGCTGCAAAAATGGAGAATGTTGATATGATCATACACTGCAGGGATGGGAGCAGGAATTTCAGGAGGGTTTACTGCCCTGTATGTTCGACCGCAATGGATGATATAAAGAACTCCACCCTATACGGATGGACCGTTTCCACTGGAAAAAGATGTCCTATCTGCGGCTACTGGGCAGGAACGAGGGAGAGGATCCCCATCCGATATGTGTTCACTATCGAGAAGGAAAGATATATCAGGGAGACCCTGAACGGGAAGGATGAAAAATGAACGAGGACAAATTCTTCAGAGCACTGGAAAACGGTGATGGGAAAAAAGCTGAGGCATGGCTCAAGAGGGCCGGGGACAGCCTTCCACGTGCCCGTCTTCTATACCTCAAAGGTCTTCTTCTGGAGAACAAGGGGGACCTTGGATCAGCTCTGAAGAAGCTCAATATGGCCCTTGTCCTTCATCTTTCGGATCCATCACTCTGGCTCGCCAAGGCGAAGGTCCTTGCGAAGCTTGGAAGGATGGAAATGGCCAAGAGAGCCGTTAGCAGGGCATGTAAGCTTTCCACCGGCGATCCCGCAGCTAACCTTCTGTTCGCTGATATACTATACAAGATGAAGGATTTCAAAGGTGCTTCGGAGCAGATCGATATTGTACTGGACCTTGCTCCAATGGACCCGGAAGGATTGACATTGAAAGGTATTCTTGTATCTACCTTGGAGGGAGATTACAGAAAAGCCCTTGGCTTTTTCGATTCTGCCATTGGCAATGACGAGGACCATTCCGCGGCCTGGACCAACCGTGGTATAGCCTTGAGGCAGATCGGGGATAGAGATGGGGCGATCTATTCCTTTCAGAAGGCCCTTCTCCTTGATCCCGGTGATAAGGTCGCAAGGGAGATGCTCGAGCACATGGGGGCCAAGAAGTTCATCGTAAGATCCGCTGGCAAACCCCATAAGAAGAAATGGTCCAGATCGAGGTACATGACCGATGCCCGCTCATCGCATCACTCTCCGGAGGAGATCATCCCAAAAAGGAAGAAGAAAGTTGAAAAAGAGGAAGAATACCCTATTGACTGGGAAGAAGAGGGACCATCTGACCTTGAAGGCGCTGAAATGGAAGATATCGATGAGTTCGATGAAGAGGATCCATCTGGCCATCGGGGTGGTGATCTCGGAGACGACGAAGAGGTCGATGATTGGGATATCGACGTATCAGAAGATCCATCTGATATCCGTAGCAGTGGGGAAGAAGAAGGACCTGAACCAGAACCCCCACACAAGGTGTTGAAAAGGAAATTGAAGAGAAAGGTCAAGAAGAAAGAAAAACCAGAAGAAGAGGAGTTGAAGAAGAAGAAACCTTCCAGATCTCTCAGGTTGACCTGCCCGGACTGTGATAAAGAGTTCGAAGTGAAGGTCTCGGGACCGACCAACTTCAAATGTCCCGGTTGCGGTCTTCACGGTGAGATAGAGTGATCAGTGTTCATATCTCTGATCCAGCAGTTCAGCTATTGCTGTCATTACCTTGTCGGTGACCTCTCTCCAGGATTCCGGATCATTGCTCCTGCTCTTGTATTCCTCGAACGAAATGGGTTTTCCGAACTTCACCGTCACGATCTTTTTGAACTTGGGCTTGTGAGCTCCCTTCGGCATCAGTCTGTGAGTTCCCCAGACACCAACAGGAACAACCGGAGCGCCGGACCAGAGAGCGAGTTTTGCAATACCGACCTTGCCCCTACTGACCTCGATGCCACTTCCCCTTGTGCCTTCGGGGTATATGATGATATTGTGACCTTTTCCCAGATAACGCGCCCCTCGAAGCAGTGCTTCATCTCCTGTTCCCTTGCCCCTGTCAACAGGAATAGCAGAAAATCTATGGGCAAGGGCTCTGAAGAAGAGTTTACCCTCGAACCAGTGCTTGCGGTCTGCGAAGAAATGCGTTTTTCTTCTGGTGGATAGGATGATCGCGGGCAATGTTACGAACTCATCCAGATGTGAATTGTGGTTCACAGCAAAGAGATATGGCTGTTTGCGGTCAAGGTTCTCCCTTCCGATCTCCTTCTTGATAAGGAACTTTCGGATAAAAGGAACAATGAAAACACGCTCTGGTAGAAGGTAAACCCAAGGACACATCCGCTTTGGAATAAGGGTAATTTGGATATAAGATTTGTGCAAACGGAAAAGAGATGATCTATCAAGGAGATGGTCATCACTTCAGCTTCAATATTGAAGCCCAATATCCGGCTTCATAACAATTTTATATACAAGAACGGTAATTAATACCTTGGTGGGTTTGTAAGAATTCCCTTATTATCAGATCCAAGAGGTGTTATTATGTCAGGTGCAATGAGGGTAGTGGCAGTTATATTGATAGTTCTGGGGCTGATCTTCGGTAGTATTGGAGCGATCCTGATGTTCTCTTATGTGCCGGGAAAGCTTGATGACGCTCAGATACCAGATGATCTGGACAAACATTATGTTTACGGTGGATATATCTCCAAGCTGGATACGTCCACGGGTCAACTGGATGAGAAGGATTTCACGATCGACAGGCATGTTGTGAATGTTGGAGATGCAAAGGACGGTCATATCTATATTGAAACAGAGATAACAGCAACAGATAATGATACCGGACTTGAGATCGATGATCTATACAACTTCACAAAATACGAGGTACATCCTAAGGAGCTGACTCTTTTTGGGTTGGAGAGTGAGGGAGGATACAACAGAACGATACCAGGTTCCGAGAATGTGAACTATGTGTTCCCTATGCCCGTCGAGGAGAAGGATTACTTGATCTACAATTCCAACATACTCGGCTGGTCAACAGCTCATTATCTCGGCAAAGAGGATCGGGGCGGGATCGAGTGCTTTGTTTTCAGAGGTGAGGAAGGATATGATGAGGAATTCGAGATCCCCCTTCCAACATCCATCGCAACGGCACTTGGTCCGTTCGCAGATGATACAAAGATGACAATCAAGCTCTGGGAGAAGGTCTGGGTACATCCCCTCTCCGGGTCCATTATCGACTATGCAAAGGAGATCTACCAGTATCTATATCTTCCAGAACTACCCGAGATCCCTGAGATAATATATCCGTCGGACCTCATGTCCACAACTGGATTCGATGGTGCGATCATGCTCTTCGACCAGGCTACTGGTTCCTTCAACACCATGAACGGCATCACTGCAGAGAGGGTGATCGAGGTCGTTGACACAGATGGTCATGTTTACACCGCGGACGAGACCGTCAATGTCTTTGCTCCAGATGGTTCTAATATTGACATTCTCGGATCTGCAGTTCAGGTAATTTTCAATGCGACCGACGGCGGTCATGAGGGCATGGGCAGGTTCGGACATTATCTCTTCCCGCCCACCGGTGTCGAGATGATCGATTATTCCATCTGGGATGATGGTTTCAACAAGATGCTCACTGCTGCCTATATTGGGAACAAGAGCTTCGGAGATCTTGCAGCATACGAATACAAGATCGATGTGGAAAACGAGACATACCTCGCCGGTGGTGTCGCTTCAATGGATATGACCTACTGGGTCGAGGTTACGACCGGTATTGTCCTTGATGTTGACAAGCACGTTGTTAACTGGAGGCCACAGCCCGCAAGGAGGCTTCCAACCGATACGTCATTGATCAACAAGACGGTTCATATGAACGCTACTGTTACCCAAATAAATCCGATCACCCAGGAGGTAATTCCAATGGAGATCGTCGTTGAGCAGACGATCAACTGCTCCGGTTACACAGACGCAACGTTCTCTGTTGCATTGATCGAAGAGACCGTTACCAAGCTCTTTTACGGGACACCTATGGCACCTCCAACGGTCTCCAGGTTCGGTGTGAACGCAG
>JAYEPK010000286.1:0-13971 GCA_034723935.1 Thermoplasmatota archaeon | reverse complement strand
CTATTATCTCCCCTGTACTCACCATCGCCATGGTCAGGTCCCTGATCTCCCGGGTGCTGAGCGGGTGCATGTATGTCGATGTGACGAATGCGGAAAGTTCAACATCCGAGAGCCGATGGTTCGTTATCTCCTCCGTAAGTATCTGGATCTCCTCGGATGAGAGCTCGGTCTTGTCCAGACGTTTCTTGATGATCTCGATCGACAGTGGACGTGTGACCGGCATCACCCTGATGGTGTCATCCTCGGATACATCCAATATTCTCCTTCCTTTTATCAGAAGGCCGACACTGCCCTTTTCAACCACCGAATCGGTAAGCTCCGTGATGGCAATGATGGAGGCCCCTCCCTTGACCACCTTTACCCTGTCAAGGGACCTAAGACCCATGTCGCTCGCATCGTTCCGGTTTATTATTATGGTATACTCTCCCGTTTCCAGATCTATCTCCCTGACCTTGAAGTTCGAAGGTGTTCCCGCCGGTTCAGTGTCCTTTGTGATCCTCCTCATATCATTTTCCTCCCATAATATTCAATCAATCGAGCCATTTGAATTTTTCATTTCCGGGATCGGGGCCCACGATACCGAACACCTCCCTGATGATCTCTGCGGCAAGGTAAGGGGAAATGACGCCAAGTTCTGTGATTATGGCATCGATATGTTCCGGTGGAGTGATATCAAAGACAGGGTTCCTGAAATGAGCTCCTTCGAAATCCCTCGGTTCCATGGGGTCTGCTATCCCGGAAGGTCCGCGGTCCTCTATCTCCACAGGGGAACCGAAGAGCGTCTCCCTGGAGAACTTGAAGGTCTCTGCACATACCATCAATGGGACCCGTGATTCGTGGGCGGAGAGTGCGATCTGCGAGGTACCGATCTTGTTGATGACGGCACCATGGGAGGTTATTGTATCTGCTCCGACCATCACCACATCCATCTTCCGCATGAAATGCCTGACAGCCGAATCCACTATCATTGTCACGGGTATCTCCCTTTCAAGGAGCCATTTTGTGGTGATATGCCCCTGTCTCCAGGGTCTGGATTCTGTGGAATAGACCATCTCGACCCGCCCATCCCTGAAAGCTTTCTCTATCGTGGAAAGGGCCGCCATGGAATTGCAATGGGTCATAACGGTGGAACCTTTTGGGACCCTCAAGCTTCCGATTTCGGATATCCTCTCCCTTGCCTGTTCTGCTCCTTCAACGAACTTCCTGGACCGGGTGGCGATCATCTCTCTTACAGATCCAATGTCGTGAAGGTCCTCCGTTCCCATCAGGGTAAGCAGGATCCCGTTCCTGAGGGAGACTGCCGTAGGCCTCGTCGAAAGGAGAGTTCTTGCAACTCTCTTCAGGTCTTCGATCATCTCATCTCTGCTCGTGCCGATCCAGGACTGGGCATATTCCGAGATGGCCGTTGACGCTGCTTTTGCAATCTTACCAGCCCCTCGTATGCTCATATTGGATATTCCCTCAACGGTTCCGGAAATGATGTTCGAACTCTCATCTTCCTTCATACGGATCATCACGCTCTCATTCACCCCTTACCCTGAACATTGGCCCGTAAGCAGGGATCACATGATCACAATAGCTAAGGAGGTCAACAAGGTCCTTGAAACCCTCTCCCGGCTCCTTGACGGTGCAAATGCCCTCTTTCCGTATCTTTTCAAGAGCTGCCTTTACCACCGGGTCATCTTCGCCTGGAACTGCAAGGCCGGCGAAGAGTACCACCTTGCCGGTCAGGTCCCGGCTTGAAGCCTCCAGCATATCTTCCCTATTGGGCATATGTGCAAGAAGTACAAGGGCATCATTCTCGACAAAGTGTATGGTCTGTAGCTTGAGGTATCTGTCTATCCAGTGGTATCGGTTGTTTATCGCGACCTTCCTCTTGGTCTCTCCCTTGACCTTGGTCCAGTCGTCCTTCCGAACATGTTGGAGAGCGTGGACGAACAAGCTGTCGTTCCCCGTGTGAAGGTCATGGGCCCGGGTAGTTACAAGGACATTTACCTTTTCGACCTTGATGCCCACGGCATTGATGGCCCTTTTGATCTCCTCTTTGATCTCCGAAGACCCGGTATCTACCACAACGGTGCTGGTCGGTGTCCTGATAAGAGAGACCGAGGATGTTTCGATCCCTTCTCCGCCTTTTCTTCCCTGGATCAGTGAAATGATATCGAAACGTCTGATGCCGATACGCTTACCGTTCCCATCTTCTGATACATTCTGTATCATCTCCTTTTTTTCACCACATTCCTCTGACATTGTGATCATACCTCGATCTCCATATCACTATTTGAATTGATCCAATGAACTTAGTCATCCCTGGCACCTTCCCTGACCTTTACAGCAATGCCCGATCTCCCCTCGAGCATCATTCTCCACGGGACTGCGGCCACCCCCACCGCGTGGAGCTCATCGGAACCATCGACGATCAGGACCTCGTCTCCAGGCCGGATACGCCTGTCCGCATCATTGACGAACTTGCAGAAAACGTTGTATCCCCTGGCATTGTATTCGGCCGTCTCTGTCTCCACTACTACCCTGAAAAAGGAGGAGTTGGTTCCATGATGAAGCCTTCTTGCGGCCTCGGCCTTGAGATTGAGATGTCCATCCTCTGCTCTCAAGGAGAGGAGGTGGACATCTCCCTCCTTCCGCTTTTCCATGATGTTCCTTATCTTGCCGGTCCTCCGGGATCTCTTGATCCCTATCATCTTCTTTTCCGGCATGATCAGGTCCGAGGGACGGATCCCATTCTCTCCAGGGATCTGCATGTCGATTATCCCGATGATCCTCTCCATGTCCCTCACATCCCTGTTCACATGCTGTTTGGAAATACGTATGGTGTCGGAACCGTTCCATCCTACCGTCCGGATGTTGTTCTTTTCCAGGAACTTCATTTCCACTGACATCATGTGTTCTTGCAATTCTCTGTCAAGTGACCCGGGTTCGGGCAGGATCGATTGGGACAGCGGGTACATATCGATCAGTGAATAGGGGATCGGTCCCAGAGGTGATCTTACCAGGGGAAACAAACCTGGCTCCTTCATGTCATCGAACGAAGAGACGACCTTCCTTGAGCGGGTCATGGTCCAGTCCTCCAGAATGACCGCCCTGTCGTTCTCCGGAGGAGAGAACGAGGTCATCAATGCATGTTCGTATCTCTTGAATTCCGGTCTTGCAAGTGATAGACCACTGCAACAACTGAACCGCCTGGTGGTCCTTGGGGAATTCTCCTCGAGATAACCGGAATGGTCTTTCAGTCTCCTCACTGCCGAGTACATTCGAGGATTGTGCATAGCTGACCTCTCGACAACCTCCCAGAGGGTTCCCTCCCTTATGGCCGATCTGATGATATCAAGGGTGCTTCGGATCATCCAGAGGTTGTGCCTGGAAAGTGCCATGTACCTCTCCTCTCCGGGAAGTTCAAGAAGGTCCGACGGGTCCGATCTTGAACATACAGGGCAGTTGCAGGGGAGCGTGTCCATTTCCTTGAGATGGAACGTCCTGTACTGGGTCATGTAGCGGTCGTCCTTGGCGAACTTCGCATACGATGCCGAATCGAACAGATCGCATCCGAGTGCAACTGCCAGGGGAAGCACCATCGGATGCCCCGCACCGAACAGATGTGCCGGGATCGAGGGCCCCAACCCGATCTTCGCGGAGGCAATGACATCCACAAGCAGTTTGTAATCATAGGATTCCATTATCGGCACGACCCCTCCGATGGGGGCATATTCCACACCGAGCTCCCTGACGGACCTGCCCGATCTCTCGCGGAGGTCTATATGTCTTCCACCCTGGACAGGTACCGCAAGAGAGATGTTCGATCCAAGATCGATGGACCCCCTCGCCCTTTCAAGTGTCGTGTCAAGGTCCTCAGATGCACCCTGATGGTCCCGATCAGGAACGGTGAACCTGTCCAGTATGGTCCCAATGTCGGATCCGATCCTGTCCTGGAACCTCACTATCTCCAGGGGGTCAACATCGACCTCTCCGCCGTTGCTGTAAATATATGATTGGAATGTCCCGGAATCGGTCATCACGATCCCGGGAAAATCAAAGAAATCGTGCAATCCCTTCCCCTCTATCATCTCCAGGAGTCCCGGTGTGTTCCTGATGATGTACGAGTTGGTGATGATCATCTTGAACCCGAATGTATCCATCAGTTCCCCGGGAGATACCGCCTGCCCCTGGAGGAACATGTTCGGGTTCACAACGGGCATAAGCTCCGGCGTACTCACCTTTCTTCCGTTTACTGTGAGCTCTCCAGATCTTCCGGCGAGGTCCACCTCCTTTATCTCGAAGGTCGAACTCTTCCTCTCATCATTTTCTCCCAATGGATCAAACTCCCTTTCCTTTCATGGTCCGGACCAGATTGTTCGGAGTATTTCCGTTGATAACATCTATGATGCCCATTGATACCATCTCGGCCATCCTGTTCCGGGTCCTTACCGTTGCGGACCCGACATGTGGGACCATCGTGACGTTCTCCAGCTCCATCAGAGGGCTGTAGACCTCTGGTTCATCCTCGAAGACATCAAGACCCGCGGATCCGATGGTCCCATTTGCGAGTGCATCATAAAGGGCTTTCTCATCGACCACCGGTCCTCTTGCCGTGTTGACCAGAATGGAATCTTCCTTCATTATCGAGAGTTCCCTTTTACCGATAAGATGGTGGGTCTCCTCGGTCAAGGGACAGTGCAGGGAGATGATATCGGCACCCTCGATAAGGTCATCGAGCTCCATGTATCGTGCCCCGATCTCCTCTTCAAGCTCCTTCTTCCTGGACCGGTTGTGATATATGAGCTTCATTCCAAAACCTTTTGCCCTCCGCATCACAGCGCTTCCGATCTTCCCTGCTCCGACAACACCCAGTGTCATTTTAGAAAGGTCCTTGCCAAGCATGAGTCTGGGGCCCCATGTCCGGAACTTTCCAGCCCTGATATAGCGATCTCCTTCAGGGATCCTTCTTGCGGCAGAGAGGATAAGGGCAAAGGCCAGATCCGCAGTGGCATCCGTCAGGACACCGGGGGTGTTCAGGACAGGTATTCCCCTTTTTGTGGCTTCATCTATGTCAATATTATCATACCCGACGGCGTAATTTGCGATGACCTTGAGGTCCCTGCCCCTGTCCATGGCCTCTGCATCGATCCTATCGCTCAAGAGGCAAAGTAGGGCATCTTTCCCTTCGATCCTCCGGAGAAGTTCTTCTCTGGGCATTGCCTTTTCCTCTTTCCATATGTCAAGCTCGGCGAATTCCGAGAGGATATCAATGCCCACTTCTGGTATTCTACGGGTTATCAGGACCTTCATATTATCACCATTTGCTACCGGTAGATATATTCGACGTTCGGATACTGACTAAATTATTATAATGATTGCCCTATACGAAAACAAGGTCGGAGATATACCAAAGGAGATGGAAAGATGGCATTGAAAGCTTACTCGAACGCTGCAGAGCTCAAAGGTTCAGGTTATGTACCCCTGACAGCGAGGGAATCACTTGCGAGAGAGATCATAGATAGGATAAGGGAGAACCGGAGAAAAGGATACTCCCTGGAGGAGTCCCTTTCACTGCTTTTTCCCGGCACGATCATGGACATGAAGGTGCTTGACAGCCTCATCGCCGCACTACTTGGTGGCTCCCATATTCTTCTGTTCGGACCCTCCGGGACCGGGAAGACGAGCCTTGCCAAGGAACTATGGGGACTGTTTCCCAAGGAGGTCTATGCGGTGAACGGATGCCCTGTCCAGGATGACCCAATGTCCGTTATTGACGAAGCGTACTTTTCCAGGGTTCCCTGCTGTCCTTCCTGCGAGGCACGGTTCGGTAGAACGGGAGAGGATTTTCACCCTTCCAAGGTGGACCCGGGTAAGGTTCCGGTTGCCGTGATCGATCTGAAAGAAGGCTATGGGCTGGCAAGGGTCCAGGGATCCTCGGAGGTATTCCCCGATAATCTGACCGGGGTCTACAACCTGCACAAACTGGAGGAGCTTGGTGATCCGACGAACCCGCTCATACTTGAGCCGGGGAAACTCCTGCAGGCCAACAGGGGACTTCTTCTGGTCGATGAGGTTGGAAAGCTCCCCCTGGGAACACAGAACGTCCTTCTCCAGGCCCTTCAGGAGGGGATAGTCACTCCTGCAAAGTCCAGAGTGACCTTCCCTGCTGGCTTCGTCGCGATAACCACCTCGAACCTGAAGGATCTGGATGCCATCAACGAACCCCTTAACGATAGATTATCCAACATATATGTGGATTATATCCAGGATCATCTCAAGAACCGGTCGATAATCGACGTGTCCTTCAAGAGGTCCAACCTCGGGGTCCATTTCCCGGAGATATATCTGCAGGCCGGTGTCTTCGTGGTCGAGGCATGGAGGGACCTTTCCGTGGATATCCCGGAGCTCTCCGAGATCGGTTCCAACCGTACAATACTGGACACGGTCTCACGCTCGATCGCCTTTGCACAGCTCTCGGAGGAGAAGGTCATATCATACAAGAGCTTCAGCAAGGGTGTTCGGGATGCCCTTTACGGCCGTATAAGGGCAAGGGGTGGAGATTCGTTCCAGAGGAATGAAGAGATCCTGAGAGAGTTCCTCGAGGGAAATCTGGAACTTGCTGTGGAAAGGGGCTTCAGGATGTACTGGTGTACATTCTTCAAAAGGGAGCTTTTATCCAGCGTATCTCGAGCCGAAAAACTGGCCAGGTCCACGTCCCCGGGAACCATTCCCAAGGGAGGGGACGGGGATCTACTGAGACAGTTCGTTCTGAAGAACGAGAGCATCAAGGGCACTGCAAGTGATGAGGAGGTCCTGTCAGCAGTTGCCGGGATAATGAACACCATGAAGGATTTTGGATGTACAGATTGATCGGAGGGCTGGATGGAATTGGAACATGATGCTGACATACCATACCCCCATATCAGGGCTGCAGGCGTGATCATCCCAGATTGTACAAGAGGGGTTTACCATCCCTTCATGCTGACGAGCAGGGAGAAGAGGGATCTTATCAAGAACATTGCTACCAGGGGACTCAAGGGAATAGACAAGTTCATGGAGAATCCACAGACCTCCGGAGCAGTGGCCGATAGAATGGATGAGATCAGGAAGAAGATCGATCGACAGCTGGAGCAGGTAAGAGCGACAAGAAGAGAGAACCTCGACCGGCAGATAAGGAGATTGACCGAGAAAGCATCCATCATGGGTGAAGAGGCACAGGATGGACTTCTCCAGGGTGATGGGACGTTCAGAAGGTTCTCTTCAGAGCAGATACGGGGCGAGATCCTTGCAAGTGAACTGGTATCTGTTCTGGAGGGACGGTCTGCACCCCGCGACTATGTCAAGAAGGAATGCATCTTCAAGAAGATATGGAAGGCGATAAGGAGTTTTTTGATCAAGATCGCATCGCTACTGTGCACAGCTTTGAAGTTCCTTGGTTCATTGTTCAAGAAGAAGAAAAAGATCGAACCGGCGGATGGTCCGAAAAAGAGGGGGGCGATCTCACTTCCTTTTCCGGTCCTTGAAAGTGAGCTTTCCAGATGGGAGGAGGAGATTGAGAAGAAGCTGAATGATGATGGGAATCTCCAGAAGGCCGTGAACAGAAGACTTTCGGAGCAGTACGGGTATGATGAGGGTTACATACAACTCAAGAGCTCCTACGACAAGGATTGGTATGTGGAAAATGCGAAGAATATACTCCGGAAAGAGGTCGAGAACATTGCAAGGACCAAGGAAAAAGAGCTGGGCGGTCTGAAAGAGAAAAGGAAGGATTCTCAAGCGGAAGCGAAGGAGAAGGAACGACTCCTCAGGGAAAGAGCAATGAAGCTCGAGAAGGAGTTCGAGGAAGAGGTCAGAGAAGGGGCCAGGAAGTTAGAAGATCTAACGAAGACGGAAATGAAGAAGGAGCTGATATCGTCGCTCTCGTTCATGGGTTACCTGGAAAAGAGAGATAACATGAACATGATCGAGGATGCCGAAAACCAGTGGGAGATAACCGAGGCCCTGGTGGAGAAGTTTTCGGAGTTCGTCTTCAGCGAGCTCATGGAAAAGGAAGGAGGGATCAAGGACAGGAGGGGGAGGCACATCTCCGATGCAGGAGTTTATGAGAAGGCCAGGATCAGGATGCTCGGAGAGGAAGCAAGAATGGATATCCTTCAGACCATAGTGAACTCAAGAATGAACCATCCCGGGAACAGACATATCGAGACATCTGACATCATAGTGAACCGGGAGGTCACCACCTCGGAGCTTCATGCTGTGATCCTTGTGGATGTCAGCGGTTCGATGGAAGAGAATATGAGACTGGAGGCCGCAAAACGGTCTGTTCTCGCACTTTCACAGGCAATAAAGAGGGAGAATCCGAGGAACAAAGTGGATATTGTCAAGGTCTCGACAAGGGCTTCTCCCGTATCGCTCAAGGATGTACTTGGCCTGGAACCCAGAGGTTTCACGAACCATCAGGAGGCCCTATCGATCGCAAGGAAGGTCCTTGAAGGTTCACGGTCCGAAAGGAACCTGCTGTTCCTGATAACCGACGGCCTTCCGGAAGCATATATTGATGAACAGGGAAGGGCGGTTGCGGGTGACCTCGAGACCGCGATGGAATTGACCCTCAAGGAAGCGTCGTCTCTCAACAGGATCGAGAACCTGACCTTCCAGGTGTTCCTTCTTGAACCGGAGGATGAGATCTTCACCGGTGCTGCGAGAAAGATGGCAAGGGCAGGATATGGTGATGTGATAGTTGCCGATCCGAAGGAACTGGCCTACAAGGTTATCGGGGAATATCTATCCACAGCAAAGGGCCTTGAGGGTGTATGATCATGATCTGACGATCACGGTCAGGAATATGAACACAGCGAGACCCGCTCCGAGAATGACCCCCAAGATCACCATAAGCGGTTTCAAGAGAGGTGCGGCAACCCAGTGTATTATCCCGATCACCGTATCATCGGGATAGCTCTCTTTCAGTATGAAATTGAAAAGGATCCACGTCCCCCATGTGATCATCCCGAAAAGTAGCATTGGAACGGCAATGGTCTTGGATCTTTTCTGTCCATATTTAAAAGTGAACAGGCTGGTGAGTATGGCAACGGTCGAGAATGACATGACAAACGAGAATAGAAGGTACGTCATGGGGTTGTTGTGATAGGTGTCCTCACGCTCATCTGTCGTCCTTGCTTCGGCAGAGAGGGGTAAGATGACAAGCACAAGGCTGAGCAACACCAAAAGGACAGCTGTTCTACCTGCAGATCCCTGCATCGAAGTCATCTCTGTTATCCACTTGTGTGACGGTTGTCCGTTGATCTCAGGTGAATTTGATACCGGTCAGTGTCTTGGTATCGATGACCCCGGGTATTGACCTGACCTTTTCCACTACTATCTGTCCCAGTGTATTGAAATCCCGAGCCTCGATCTTGGCGATCAGGTCATATTCACCAAAGAGAGGGTGAAGCTCAACTATCTCGGGCACATTCATCAGGGATTTGAATACATCATGCTCCTTTGCCGGGGCGGTGCTTATTAAAATGAATCCTATTACCATTCGATCTCACCAATCTCAAGGATTGGAAGTATGACCTATATACTTTTCGCAGATGAGGATGAATAGATGTTATCCCTATCTTTTTCCTTTTTAATGTTATGTTTAGGAAAGATAATGGCAACTTTGAGCTGTCTCCCATACATTAAATAGGAATGTCACCTTTACGGGAATGTTTCCAAGGGGTGCTTTCTGCTTTCGGCGGGTGAGAAAAGGTGACCAAGAAGATAAAGATTGGAATTACCGGATTGCCGGGGGCCGGTAAGACCCACGCCCTCCGAAAGGTCGTGGAGATGCTCGAGCTAGAAGATATCAAAGTTGGCGGGATGATAACCGATGCGATCTTGGAGGGTGGGGAGAAGGTCGGTTTTATGGTCCAGGACCTGCTTACAAAAGAGGAAGGGGTCCTTGCACATAAGTCCTCGCCATCCGAGGTCAGGTTCCTCGAATACGGTGTTGATATAGATATCCTTGATAATATTGGGGTAATGGCAATTGCCCGGTCCCTCGATAACGCCGATGTTATCGTAATTGATGAAGTAGGCAAGCTTGAGGTCGAATCCCCGAATTTCGTCGAAGTCGTAAAGGATGCTCTTGAAGCGGATAAACCGCTGCTGCTAACACTTCACAAGAAATCAAGGAACCCACTTCTCCAGGATATCAGGAGGCGGGATGATGTCAGGATCCTGGAGGTCACCCCGATCAACAAGAACATCCTCCCCTACAAGATCATACCGTTGATCAAGGAAGAGATCAGCACAAGGCCGCCGCTTGATATGTACTGATGAGAGAGAGTTGACGTTGCCCGATCAGCGGATCCTCCTCATTTGAGAGGGGCCAGTTCGTTGGTGTAGGTACTTTTCGTTCCAAAGGATGTACAGTAATCTAAATATAGGATTAGTGTGGATGAAAAAATGTAGGAGACGTTAAACTGACATTTCCGATCGGAGGTATAGCACATGGATCAGACCAATAATCATCCCCGAATGCTCCTTTTGACCATAGGCATCACGTTCCTAATGGTCGCTGTGGGTCTCGGCGGATATGTTTTGTATAGATACGCGGACGATATTGATGTCGATCAGCTGATCTACGACACCTGGCTCAATGAGAAGAGGGAGCTTTTCGGCCGACTTGCCGAGATCGCTCCGGTGAACGAGCTGGGTGATCCTCAGAGAGACGACTACATTACCAGATCAGGAGGAGGTCAGCTCGAATGGCAGACCACCCTCTTCGAGGCAGAAGGAGAATATGTTTCATCTCCTGCCATCATCGATCTCAACAACGATGGGGATCTGGAAGTGGTCGTCGCTTCAGCTGGTGATTATATCTACGCCCTGGGCCCGGACGGCAGCTATTTCTGGCAGAACCCATATTCCGATGATATCATCGATTATCTGGGTCAGACGTCCGGAACATCTGGACTTGACTTCGACCCCCCGCACATCTTTGCATCCGTCATAGCGGCGGACGTGAACCTCGGGGACACACCCGAGATCATAATCGGTGTGAAGGATGGTGCATTATGCATCGGTGCGGATGGTGAGAAGCAGTGGAAGAAGGGACTTACAACCGGTTATTATTTCTCAACCCCCTGCATTACTGACCTGGAAGGTGAGTGGACCGGGTTCAAGGAGGACCTGGAGATCGTTCTCGCTTCCGATGATGAGGGGAGGAGAGGATGGATCGAGGCCTTCGAGGTAGATGGCGGTGCCATCTTCAGGGAAGAGGTCCCGACCGGAGGTGAAGGCGGACTCATAGGTTGTTCCGTCGTTGCCCATGATCTGGATGGAGACTTCTATGATGGTTTCGAGATGACCAACCCGGACCCCTCGAAGGAGAGGGATACCGAGCTCATCATCGGTAACCACGACAGAGGTCTCAGGATCTGGGTCCGTCAGGGTGAGAACTCCGAGGGAAAGCCCAACTACGATGAGACCACGAGTGGGAATACTGCAGGTCATCAGACCTACGCCACCACTGCAGTGGCAAACGTTACCGGATCTCCCGAAGATGAGATATTCGTCGGATCATCGGAGGGTTATCCAAGGACCTGGACCGGATGGGGTGGCAAACTCTACGCTTACACTCCAGGCGGCAAGAAACTCTGGGAATTCCAAACTGGAAGCTCAAGGGCTTCCATCTTCAGCTCCCCGGCGATCGCGGACCTGCAGGTTGCCAAGGACGATCCCGAGGAGAAGCACCTCGATTACGAGATCATCTTCGGTGCTGACAACGGCTTTATGTATGTCATGAACAGCGAGTTCCACAATCTCATGTGGAAGTTCGATACCGGAGGACGGTGTATGTCGTCCCCTGCCGTTTGTAACATCGACAATGATGACGAATTGGAAATTGTCATAGGTTCTGATTCGGGCAAGGTATTCTGTTTTGATGGCGATCCTTCCGATGGAATAGATGAAGGTGTGCCATATCCAGGTGATGGTCCGAACCAGGATGTCCTCTGGGTCTACGATACCGGATGTGAAATTGGTATCTCCTCACCTGTTGTTGGGGATATTGACCTTGATGGATCCCTTGAGGTCGTCATCGGCGACAAGGAGGGACATGTATACTGCATTTCCGCAGGCGGAAGGTCCGTGAAAGGACAGTCTGATTGGCCTGAGTTCCACCAGAACCTCAACAGGACCGGTTTCTTCAACCCCCAGACCTCTTATGGTGTGGATATCTATCCCGCCATTGATGACAACGGAAGGTCCGAATCCATGGTCCAGTCGATCCAGCCCGGCAGCACCATAACTTACAATCTCACTGTCGAGAATACTGGTAAAGGTATCTCGGTACTGAACAGGGACAAGATCTTCGTCAAGATCGATCAGGATTCCATTCCCAATAACTGGAATGCAAGGCTCACAACACCAATGCACAAGGGTAATCCTAATCCCGGCTTCGTGATGCTGGCTTCGGAGGAAACAGCTGATGTAGTGCTGTATGTTGAGGCCCCATGGGAAGGTGAGATAGGGGAGATGGCGCGTATCAACATATCGGTCAATTCATCACAGGATGAATGGGCAGAGGATAAGGCAACCACTCTATCTGTCCTTGACCTGAACGTTGACTTCGATCTGTTCTATCTGAAACAGGTTGACACCGATCCCCTTTCGGACTATAAGGGAAATAAATGGGACAAGATCAATCCTGGAGCAGAGGGACTTTACACGATGTCCATAAACAACAAGGGCAATCTCAATGATACGTATCAATTGACCCTCAGCATACCACCAAGGGATGCCGGATGGAACTGGTACTTTATCGAGACAGGGACCCTGAACGCATCGATCACCCTCACTGCTCCAACATTGGCGGACCAGTTCGGTGGAATAACCGGTCAGACCCTCACTGTCAAGGTGGAGTGTCCGATCGATGCCAGCAAGAACACCCAGATCCCGATAATGCTGAAGGGAGTTTCAGAATTGTCCCTGAGCTCGGAGATCGAGCAGATCACCAAGACGGATGAACTAATAATGGTGGTAGGAGAGCAGAACGAGATACAATTGAAGATCGAGGATTCCACGAAATATGCTGACCCCAACGGGACAGTGGAGTTCTATCTGCTCGTCACGAACCTAGGTAACAAGGACGTTATCAATGTCCTGCTCAGTATAGAGGGACAGATATCCGGTTGGAACGTCAAGTTCCCTGAAGAACCGATACCGGTCTATCAGGGACAGACCAAGACGATCCCCCTCAGGGTAAAGGCTCCCGGTTTTGCAAGGGCAAACAGCAAGCTTGTACTGAACGTGGTCGGGGTGATTGAAGGTGCGACCAACTATCGGTCTACGGCCCCATGCACGGTCATCGTGAACCATGTGTATGATTTCGATGCAGTGGTGATCGAGAAGCATGTAAGTGTCGATCCAGGAACATCGGTATACTTTACCATGCAGGTATCGAACCTCGGAAACGGAGAGGATGTCCTCAAGCCATCGGCCTATGAGATACTGCTTGATTGGAACCTGAGCTTCTACAACAAGGAAGGGTTCCAGAAGTATGAGGTCCCGATCGATTACGATGAGAACATCTTCCTCAGCGGCCGTCTCATGGTTCCGGAAGGGACCAGAACAGGTCCGTATGTGGTCGGTGTGAACCTCACTGGAGAAGGATCCTTCCGTATCGTTTATGTGAGGGTGACTGTTAATCAGACCTTTGATCTCAGGGTAAGGACCGGCGATGGAGAAAACAATATGAGCGCGGACATCCGTCCTGACCAGGAGATGCCGTTCATCGCCAAGGTATCCAACCTTGGAAACGGTCTTGAGACCATCAGTCTCAAGCTTGGAGCAAGGTATGACCACACAAATGATCTGATGGACGTTCTCTACGATGGGTGGGAAGGCAAGTTCGTTGCTGTTGCAAACACACCTGATTTCACAACGAACATACGGCCCTATGACTTCAGGGACCCCATTGTGATCTCCAAC
>JAYEPK010000285.1:0-3471 GCA_034723935.1 Thermoplasmatota archaeon | reverse complement strand
CGGATCCTGATCTATCCCTACCGGAACCACTACGGGGATAGGGCCCAGCTTCAGCTGGGGATGCAGAATATCACCCGCCTGGATCAGGGGGGCGTTCATGTGACCCATATTGGTCCGATCGGTAAACCCATAGATGGCCCTCATTGTGGATATGTTGACCTTCTTTCCAAGGAGGAGAGCAAGGTCCTTGACCTCCTGTCTCTTGGACTGGAAATATATCTCAAGACCTTCCCGCCCGATACCAAGAGCAAGATAGTTCTTCACATACGAATCTATGGCCACCTTCCTGGCCTTGTCCAGGGAGATATTCCTTGTAGCGTATGATTCAAGATCTGCAATACCCACAAAGACCCTGGCACCATAGTCCTGAAGGTAGCTTATCTGGTCTATCACCATCTTGTGCCCGAGATGCATCCTTCCGGACGGCATGAGGCCCGACATGATGGCAAATGGATCACCTCTCTCTATCCTTCGACCGATGTACTCAAAACCCCTTTGACCGAAGACGATATTCTCCCTGAACAGCCTTGGCAACCTCTTCTCCGAGGGTAGGATCGTGGGATCAAATGGTTTTATCCCGAACTCCTTCATGAGCTCAGAATATTCACTGGTTCCAGAATATGACCATGGATCGAGCATGGGTAGGACTCCTTCATTTTATGGTGAGGGTGCGTATGAATGTTGGCTTGAGATATCTGTTTTCCTGTTATGATCCATTCTTGTTTACACCAACAAACATTAAATACACCGCCTTTCAATGATGGAATACCCAGGGATCGGTGGCACCAGAGATGACGGAAGACAATACGGTTTTCATTGGAAGGAAGCCCACAATGAACTACGTTCTCGCAGTAATGACACAGTTCAGCACAGGTGCGGAAAATGTCACATTGAAGGCACGTGGAAGGGCTATCAGTAAAGCAGTGGATGTCGCAGAGATAGTGAAGAACAGGTTCCTCAACACAGCATCGGTGCAGGACATCCACATCGGGACCGAAAATATCGAGGACGAGGAAAGAGAAAATGGCATCAACGTAAGCTGGATAGAGATCCTGTTGGACAAGGGAAGTTGAACGGCAGATCACATCTGGACCTTGCAACAATCTCGCTTCAAAACCCATTAACTATTAATAATGGTTCCAGGATACCGCCTTCCAGCATCGCCAACATATATAAACCCAGGTGATAGAAGATGAAGATGCCAAGGAACATCAGCAGATATTGCCCTAGTTGTAAGACCCACACCACCCACAGTGTGGACAAGGTCAGGAAGAGGAAAGCAAGCGAACTCGCTTGGGGTCAACGAAGGTTTAGAAAGGTCACAGCAGGCTACGGAGGTTTTCCCAGACCGAAACCCGAGGGAAGGGAAAAACCGACCAAGAGGATCAACTTAAAATACACCTGCAAGAAATGTGGAAAGTCATGGCAGAGCCCTTCGATAAGGGCCAAAAAGTTCGAACTCACGGAGTGAAGGGTGTTGCAAATGAAGGAAAAAGGACCAAAAAGCAAGTTCCTTAAGGTGAAATGTACGGACTGCGGGAACATTCAGACCATCTTCGACAGAACGAACCTGAAGATAAGCTGCAGCGTCTGCGGTTCCACCATAGCGCTCCCCCGTGGAGGTAAGGCGGATATCAAGGGCGAAATAATTGGCAGAGTGGATGTGGACATCGAGTAGATCAATGGAGCGAGATAACATGGTGCAGATCAACGAGGTACCCGAGGAAGGAGAACTGGTCGTAGCGACGGTTAGACAGGTCAAGAACTTCGGTGTGGTCGTTGATCTCGATGAATATCAGAAGATGGAAGGATTCATTCACATAGCCGAAGTAGCTTCTGGATGGGTCAAGTACATCAGGGACCACGTCAGGGAAGGACAGAAGGTCGTGTGCAAGGTCCTCGGGATAGACCATAGACGCAGGACAAAATATGTGGATCTCTCGCTCAAGGCAGTTAACGACCATCAAAAAAGAGAAAAGATCCAGCAGTGGAAGAGCGAGCAGAAGGCCGAAAAGCTGTTGGAGCTCATAGCGACGCAAATTGGCACCACCTTCGAGGATGCGATGAAGGATTTTGGGACGAAACTCATACAGGAATACGATTCATTGTACAAGGCCTTTGAAATGACCGCTATCAAGGAAGGAGCACTTCAAGAAGATGGCTTCGAGGGCGAATGGGTTGCCCCTTTCATAAAAATGGCCCTGGAGAACATCACTCCCCCTTATGTTCAGATCAACGGAGTACTGGAACTTACGTCATCCAATCCCAGAGGCCTTGACGAGATCAAGGGAGCCCTGGAAAAGGCAGAGAAGGTCGTTGCTTTGGAAGAGGACATTAAACTAAATATCCTTTACATTGGCTCACCCAGGTTCAGGCTGATCCTGGAGGCCCCGGACTACAAGACCGCAGAAGAGGTCCTACGTTCGTCCGCCGAGGCTGCCCTCGACAACATACGAGAAAATGGTGGAGAAGGGCAGTTCATAAGGAACAAGGACGGAAAGATGTGAGGAATTTAAATTGAGAAGCAGGATAAGAAAATGCAGAAAATGCAACCTGTTCTCGCTTCGGGATAAATGCCCCGAATGCGGTTCTACCACAGAGAATACGTTCCCTCCAAGATATTCTCCCCAGGATAAATACGGCAGATACCGAAGAATGTATTACAAGGATACGAACGAGGAATCTCAAGATCAATGATGGAAGGGATCAAAATGGACAAGGTCATGATCAAGTTCAAGGAACGACCAAAGCTTAAGAATGCTGTACTCATCGAGGGGCTTCCCGGAGTTGGAAACGTCGGCAAACTGGCCGCTGAACACCTCATAGAAGAACTGGAATTTACCAAATTCGCCGAGATATTCTCGAAATATCTCCCACCTCAGGTCATCATCGGAAATGACGGTCTTGTCACATTGGTCAAGCATGATCTCTACTACAGGAAGAAAAAGGATGGGGCTCCTGACCTTGTCCTTTTAACAGGTGACTATCAGGGTCTGACACCCGAGGGCCAGTACGAGCTGTCCTACAGGACAGTTGAACTTGCCGAGGAGCTGGGTGTTGAGAAGATCTTTACACTTGGCGGATACGGTGTGATAAAATTGTTCGAGGAACCAAGCGTCCTCGGGGCAGTCACCGATAAAGAGATGATAAAGGAGCTGGAGGACCTTGGTGTTCAGTTCAAGAAGGGAGAACCAAGTTCGGGTATCATCGGAGCTTCGGGGCTCCTTCTGGGACTCGGCCATCTGAAAGGGATGAGAGGAGGCTGCCTCATGGGCGAAACCTCTGGATACTTCGTGGATCCCAGATCTGCAAGATCGGTCCTGAAGGTCCTGAGCAGTTACCTATGTTTCGAGATCGACTATTCGAGCCTGGAGAAGAAAGCAACCCAGATCGATGAGATCACTTCCAAGATAAAGGATAACATCGAAGAGCCCGACCAGACCGAAAGACCCGATGACCTGCAGTACTTTG
>JAYEPK010000284.1:0-3487 GCA_034723935.1 Thermoplasmatota archaeon | reverse complement strand
ATCCGGAACCACATCGTAGCTGTCGCATGCGAACCAGTCACCTTCCTTCACAGCAGTCCTTCCGAAACCTGCCTGGACCTCGTCATCTATTATCAATACATCCTTTTCCTTTGCAAGCTTCCAGAGATCATCGATGAATTCCTTATTCGCAGGAAGGTTTCCAGCCTCTTCACCCTGTACCATTTCCATGATAATGATCCTTGCACCGGTCTCCTCTATCTTACTTCTCACCGAATCGATATCGTTGAAATCCGCGAAATGGACCCAGTCCTCTTCGTGGAGTAGGAATGGTTTGCGGTAGTTCTCATTGAAGGTCACCGCTACAGCTCCATGGGTCCTTCCATGGAAGCCGTTCTTGAACGCAATGACATCCTTTGTCTGGGTAAATGCCTTTGCGATCTTGAGTGATTTGTCAACTGCTTCTCCTCCGGAGTTCTGCCAGTAGAAATAGTTCAGACCCTTGGGCATCATGGGTGAGATCTCCTTGAGGAACCTCGCCCTTGCCACCTGCACACGATCCTCCTTCATCGATATCAGGTTCTCTGCCTGGTTCTTGAGACCGACGGCGATCTCGGCATTTGCCATACCAAGATTCGATGCGCTGTAGTTGCTGTCCAGGTCCAGATACCATTTTCCCTTGCTGTCCATTATCCAGCATCCGTCGCCTTTTACTGGAAGGATATCGGTCTCCAGATGGGAAACGGGTATCTTGTAATCCTGATGGAGCTGAAGAACCTCATCTGTCGATAGTTCAGAGAGCATTATCTGATCTGCCATCTCGTTTATACTTCCGGGTCCAATTCCGGATGCATCAAGTGATCTGATGATCTTCCCCGCATCCGCCTCGGAAAGGGGCATCCTCGGTCTATTGTCCTTTAGCTCCTCCATGATCTCCTTGAGAACGTCCTTTGCGTCATCCTCATCGAGAACGTTCCTGATCACTTCCTGCACTCTTTCGAGTGTAGCCATTGACCTCTCCGGATGCTTTATCGGATCATTTATCAGTGCCTCGTACATCTTGGAAGATTCCATAGTAATTACTCCCCGGCATCAACACTATACGTATTAACTAATAAAGTTGTGGATAGCGTGATGGAACTGAACCGGGATCGGGGATCCTTCCTAAGAGGAGATCTCCTCGAAAAAACCCGTTTTCTTGTTCTTCTTCACATTGTCCCAGTCGAAGCAGATCCCGTTCATTGCAATGTATACTCCCGGTGGTTTTGACTGAGCATAAGCAAGCGCGCTCCCCAGGTTGAAGAGCCCGTCGGAGCTTCCGAAGGTGTAGGGGATCATCGCTCCGGTGATCACTATTGTTTTGTCCTTGATCTTCTCTGCCAGCTTTCTTGCGGTCTCGACCATTGTATCGGTGCCGTGGGTGATCAGAATCCTTTCCGCTGGCGTCTTCTGGCAGTTGTGGGCGATGATGTTCCGATCGTCTTCGGTGAGGCTCAGACTGTCCTCCATCATCAGTGTCCGTATATCAACATCCAGTTTGGATCTCCCGAGATCAAGCATCTCTTTTAGATGCGTGTCCTTGAAGTAGAGCTGACCCGTGATGTAGTTGTACTCCTTGTCGAAGGTCCCTCCGGTGATGAAGATCTTGATGGTCATGGGAGCGGTGAAAGGGGAGCACAAAATAAACGTTGCGATTGATATTTCGTCTCATGATCCCGATTTGCTTCCGACCTGTGGTGGGATTTGGGGGGAAAAATATATAGCTACCATAACTATTGTAGTTATTGTTAACATGCCCTATAAGACGATCAATGTTAATCCAGAAACCTATGACAGGTTTGTTTACTATAAACATGCGAACATGACATTTGATGAAGTTCTAAATGAGATGATGGACAAGATCTCTGAAGAGGAGTTTTACAAACATATTCTCGAAGAACATAGAGAGGAGATCAGAAAGATGAAAGAGGGAGATCATCTCACTGAAGATGACCTTGATGATTTCCTTGACTCCGATGACCAGTGATCTGGAGTTGATCTCATTACATACGAAATGATCTATTCTAGAAAGTTTGCTAAAGGTTTGAAAGCCATAATCAAGTCAGGAAAACCAGAGATGAGAGATAGAGTAAAACAAGTATCATCCCACTTGAAAGAAGATCCCCATATGAAGCGACCGAATGTAGATATCAAGTTGATCTCATCCAGAGAGGAAAGTGTTTACCGGGTTAGGATAGGAAATCACAGGATGACCTATGAGGTTGATGAGGAAAAGAAATTGATCATGGTAACAAAGATATTCCCCCGAGGGAAAGGATATTGAAAATCGATTTCCTTCATGCGCTCTATAGGGATAGCCGTTTCGACAATACTCGGCACTCGTTTATGGTTTGACTTTTCCATCCTTCATATGTGTATTATACATTGCCATGCTGATTCCAGTTGCTGTATAAAAGAAGACAATAAAATATGTGATCATGAATATTAAGAAAACATAAAAATTTTCATTATTTATTATTTGACTGATCAATAGTGAAAACAAATATATTAGTGTCAATAATATATGCATGATTATAATTCTTCTCATTTTAAAATCATGTGCCTTTAATTTATCTAGAAAAAAAGTGTTTCTCTTATGAAATCCAAACGCCATATTTATTACAGTACCTATATAAACAATAATATAGGACCATAAGGTCATTACAATTAATACAAATGAAATTACCAAAATTTGATTCATTTATTATTCCTCTTTTCCAATTTCATCCAGATCCGGAACCGTTCTCATTGTTATTATCTTTGTCATCTCTCTTGTTTGAAATTCGGTTTCTTACTATTTATTTCCTTGCTTTTGGAATTGTCGGTTTCGGCGAGACAGGGCACAGAATTGTTGAAATGTACAAAAAAATTATGAAAGATCTATGGGGATCTTTGGCTGGATGGATCTTATTTCGGATCACCCTTCTTCATTTTTGCCTTTATTTCCTTCAATTGATCCTCATATTCCCTGATCTTTGAGATATCATTCCCAAGCTCCTTGAACCTCTTCTTGTTCTCTTCGGAGAGCTTCCCGTTCTCATCTCTAAGAAGATCCTTCAGCTCCTCCAATTTGGATCTTATCTCATTATCGACATCCATTATATTACCGAGGTATAATGGAAATTATCTTTGTTAATGATACCTATGGAATCCTGGTTACACAATAATGGCTGGTGTTATTATTTCCAGTGGTCATGGCATAATCCGGCGTTTACAGGAGTCTATAGTTACCTATATCTTCGCTTTCGGAGGTTTCTTCGGCGACGACAGAATAAGTCCGGGTTTGGGAGGTATCGGGACCACCCTAACAGTGAGTTTCAGACCAAATATGGGCTCATAACCTGGACACGTTCAACGGTCTTTAAGGACGAGCTATTTCGGGAATGCAGCGGTAGAGCCGTATGAGGGAAAACCTCACGTCCGGTTCAATGAGGGGCCGGTAGAAACCCAGTTCGGCTGGGCGCTACCGGTCTACTCTACTATTCGACTG
>JAYEPK010000283.1:0-3509 GCA_034723935.1 Thermoplasmatota archaeon | reverse complement strand
TGTTTTCATGACCGAGGTAGACCTGATCGAGGGGGAGAATTCGATAATGGTTATCGCAAAGGATGACCTTGGCAACGAAAAGGCGATCAACAGAATGATCCGCCTTGATACGATCGCCCCGATACTGGATCGTCTGGAACCACCGAGTGGGACCCATGTTACAAATCCGATATTGCAACTTCATGGTGAGGTCTATGATGAGGTCGGGATCGGTTCGGTGAGAGGGAGGGTCAATGATGGTCCGCATCAGATGATCTCAACACAGAGGAACTGGACCTGGGTAGTAACATTGGAGGATGGGCAGAACTTACTTGACCTGGAGGTCAAGGATGATGCTGGCAACATACTCTTCCGCCAGATCACTTACACTTTATTGACAACCGATGATGGGGATACAGAGCCTCCAACAGTGGTAATAACCGAACCTCGCTCCAATGACAGTATAGAGACCGGGATACTGAAGGTGTTCGGATGGGCCCTGGATGATGTTGGTCTTGCCAGTGTAGAGATCAGGTTGGATGGGGGAGAGTGGAGGCCCGTTACCGGTCTTCAGAGCTGGGAGCATGAGTTCGACCTTATGAAGGGAATATACATAATCGAGGTCCGCGCGGAGGATACCTCCGGGAATACCGCTGTGGATTCGATCTGGGTCTCGGTCATCATTGTTGATGAAAGCCAGGATGATGGGAAGAACGAACCCTCGAAATGGCCTCTCTATTTTGGTCTCGGGGTATTCCTTTTCCTGTTCACTTTCCTGATCGGTTACCTGCTTTTCGTAAGATCATCATACCGGGAGCAGCAGGAGAGAATGGAATATAAGGGGACAGGTAGAGGTCCTATCAAGGGTCAGAGGACCGTAAGGACCAGGGAAAGGAGAAGGTTTCCGGGTGAAGATGGACCTCTCGAACGTCCCCGGGGGAATCGAAGGAGAATGGATCGAGAAGAAGGAAGCTGAGAACACCCGCATGGGTAAAGAATTATTACCAGAATACTTTCCCCTGTTCTGCAGTTGAGGTGTAGGACCATGGAAGCTACCTTTCCGACCATCAAGGAACTCAAAGACCCGTCGAACCAGGACCTGAACGTTTCACTCAGAGGATGGATACACAGGAACAGAGGGAGCAACAAGATGCTCTTCATGGTCCTTCGGGATTCCACCGGAATAATCCAGTGTGTAGGTTCAAAAGGCGACCTTGGGGAGGAGAAGTTCGGGGAGATCAGGTCCCTGAACGTTGAATCTTCCGTCATTGTGAATGGAAAGGTGAATGTGGACGAACGGGCACCTGGTGGATATGAGCTGCATCTGTCGTCCGTTGAAACGGTATCTTCTGCCGAAAGGTTCCCCATAACCAAGGACCAATCCGAAGAGTTCCTGAGGGATAAGAGACATCTGTGGATAAGGTCCAGAAGGATGAACGCTATTCTCAAGATCCGGTCCACCGTTACGGGTGCGATCCATGATTTCTTCAGGTCAATGGACTATTTCGAGTTCACCCCTCCTATATTCACACCAAATGCTGCAGAGGGTGGATCAACACTTTTCGAGGTCAAGTATTACGATCGAAAGATCTTCCTGACCCAGACATGGCAGCTCTATGCCGAGGCTGCAATATTCTCGCTGGAGAGGATATACGATGTATCACCCACGTTCAGGGCGGAGAGATCCAAGACGTCAAGACATCTGAGCGAGTTCTGGATGGCCGAGATGGAAGCCGCGTGGATGGGATATCGGGAATGTATCGAAGTTGCCATCAGGGAGGTCAAGTTCATTATCCGTGAGGTCCTCGAGAAGAACAGGGAGGACCTTGAATTGCTGGAAGCGGACCCGAACAGCCTCGGACCGTTGCTCGACATGGACTGGCCGGTCATAACATATACAGAGGCCCTTTCGATATTGAAGGAGAAGAGCAAGATGAATGTGGAATGGGGAAAGGACCTGAGGACCCTCGAGGAGGATGCTCTGATGGAACATTTCCGGACCCCTGTAACAGTGATACAGTATCCAAAGGAGGCGATGGCATTCTACAAACCAGTTGATGATGATGCCGATGCGCCCGGACCGGTGGCAAGGTGTTTTGATATGCTCGCACCCGAAGGTTTTGGTGAGATCATCGGGGGCTCCGAGAGGGATACAAGTATTGATTCTCTGACCGCTGCACTCGAGAAGGAGGGTGAGAAGATAGAGAACTATGATTGGTATCTTGACCTCAGGAGATACGGCTCCGTGAGCCATTCTGGATATGGGCTGGGTGTTGAACGGTTGATCGCCTGGATCTGCAAGCTGGATAATATCAAGGATGCCATACCATTTCCCCGGACATTGACCAGGACGACGCCATGATCCTTGATTGACATACAACATAACAATAAGTATAATGACGGATGAGCGCATAATACCCCTGGAATCTTTCAGTTGAATAGGTGTTTCAAGATGCAAAGGATCCAAAGGTTACTTCCATTTCTCATTGCGGTTTTGATGCTGGTACCAGTATCGGTCGACCTTGTCAGTGGTAAAGATCACACGGTCATTCGGGCCCCTACAAGAGCATATTTTCAGGAGAGCGAGAGCAATAATCAATGGTCCGAAGCAGATGTTATACCTGTTCAATCCGGCAGCTCGATGGAACTGCACGGAAATCTGTCCAGTAGTTCGGATTTTGATTATTTTTACATATCGCTTACAGGAGGGGCCGGGCCTGTTGACAGGATCAGTATCATCCCGAACTACGTTAACGCTTCAGACCCCAACGATATGTTCCTTGCCTGGTTCTGGGGTTTTCTTCCCGATGAGATCGATGGTCACAACAGCGGTGACGAGGTCTCACTTGCCGTTGACCTCTGGTACCCGGATCCTTTATGGTGGACTTCGATCACTTTCCACGCTTCGTACACCGGAAGATACGGGTTGATAGTGAGACCTTACAGCACTCTTGTCGGAAACCTGAAGTACAATCTCACTGTGACGGTTACCCCTGTTACTCCTGCAGATGATCACAATGATATCGGAAGTGCGAAACCACTGAACTCCGGCAGCTCCCTTGTATCGGGCTCGCTCACGACCGATCAGGACCTGTTCGATTGGTACAAGATCTCCGCTCCCAACCCCATACATCCTACCATCCTGGATATGACGTTTACCCTCGGGGCATATTCGCCGGATTACAATTACGGATCATATGATTGGGGTGCCGAATTGGATATGTTCCTTATGTATAATTCCAGAGATACTCCCTTGACCTTCACGTCTAAGGAGTACAGGGTGGCTTCTTCAACGAGGCCCAATTTCATCCAGAACGGCTGCAGTGCCAGTCCACTGGAGATAGATGTTGAGAAGAACTGCACGGAGATGTACATTGGTGTGATGATACGATCCTATGGTGTTGCATCCAATGGTCAGAGGACATATAGTACAACTCGAGGAAGCGCTTCGTACAATCTTGGTCTGGATATCAATGCGAATATTCCGAATAAAAGACCAGTGATCATGGATGCGAAGGTGGAACCGACAA
>JAYEPK010000282.1:0-3539 GCA_034723935.1 Thermoplasmatota archaeon | reverse complement strand
GGATATCCGGCGGGAATTCCCCTTATCTCCTCTTCGCTCCGGAGCAGATTGGATGGAGAGCCGAGAAATGTCGGCTCTCTTCCCATATCAACATCCATAACAACAATGGGGTCCGCATCAGGTAACGGCTCCGGCAGGGGACCATCTTCTTCCTCATCGGTCTGATCCTCCGTGACCTCTTCCTTTCCCACAAGAACAAGGTTCACGGGAACATCCCCTACTACCTTCACTCCATTCCCGAGCTCCTCCAGAGATAGGTCCATGGAGTTCCACAGGAACCTCATCATCCCGTAAGGTTCCCTCTCGTTCCCCATCCTGTCCACCGGAACCGCTCCGGAGAGGACCAGATGGTCCCTTGCACGGGTGCAGGCAACGTAGAAAAGCCTCTTTCTCTCCTGGACCTCCTTGTCCAGAAGGTCCTCTTCGGAATCGATGAAGGAAGGGGTCTTCACCAGCTCACCAGTGGATGTGTCCATTACCTTTATGGAGAGGCCTTTCTCGGGATCAAGATTGTAGGGCCTGGTCCATCCTCCTCTGGCCTCGTGGTTCATTCCAAGGACAAGGACCATGGGCCATTCCAGGCCCTTGGCCGAGTGGATCGTCATGACCGTCACCGACTCCTCGTCGAAGCGGAGCAGGGGTTCGCCCTCCTTCGGAGGGTCCTCTGTGAGCTGCAGAAGACGTTCCTTGAGATCGTGTATGCTCAACGCACTTCTCTCCTGAATCGCCCACTCGATCAACCTATCCAGATTACGCGATCCCCTGGCACCACCGAGCACCGCATATGCCCCGGTGAGCTTGAACATCCTCCAGAGTGCCATGTATGGTACCCTGGACCGGGATACCTCGATCAGTTCCCTCAGGAGCTCCTCCTCGCTTTCATATCCCTCTGCCCTCCCCATCTTCTGAAGCAAGGAGCCACCTCCGCAAAGTGATATGTTGTAAAGGTCCTCGTCGCTGTATCCGAAGAAAGGACCTTTGAGCAGGGAGGCAAGGGCCAGATCGTTCCGTGGATCCGATACGAAGCTCAACATGCTGAGTACATCCTTCACCTCCTGCCTCTCGAAGAAACCCTTTCCCTTGTATACCTGATAGGGAATGTTCTCGGCCCTCATTGCATCCTCGTAGTGCTGGAACCCTTTTCTGGTGGGCAGAAGGATCGCTATATCATTGAACCTCAGCGGCCTCTGAACCCCATCTTCAAGGACGGACCAGCCTCTGACCGCTCTCTTTATGATCTCGGCCGCCTTTGCGCCCTCCCTGGCCTCGGCCCCTTTGCTGCCGATCACCCCGACGACCGTTACAGAACCGCCCTCTTCCCGATGGGGTTCCAGAGGATCGAACAGGACCTCCCACCTGGAACCCATTTTCTCCATCACATAGGGAAAAAGAGCGTTCACCAGGTCCATTATCTCCTTCCTGGATCGGAAGTTCCTGTCAAGGACAATACACTCTCCATCGGAATGTTCATCAAGTACCCTCTTCGCATCCCTGAACAGCCTTACATCGGCTGACCTGAACCCGTATATCGACTGCTTCGGATCACCCACGATGAACAGCTTCGATCCCTTTCCACCATTCCAGAGAAGTTCAACAAGTTTCCACTGCCTGGGATCCGTATCCTGGAACTCGTCCACCAGAATATGTGAATACCTTCTCCTCAGGTTCTCGAGAAGGGAGGGAGACCCTCCCTGAAGAAGCATAAGGGCATACGAGATCTGATCATCGAAGTCAAGACCGTTCGCCGATCTCTTCTTCCGATCGAACCTCTTTCCAAGCCCCCCGAACACTTCGATGAGGTCCGTCACCCTCTCCTCGGACCTCCTTAGAATTTCACCGTTCGATACCAGGGACAGGATCTCACGATGTCTAAAGGCGAACGGGAACAGGAATGAAAAGCACTCCTTGAGGGCTCCATGGTCCGCTCCCCAGACCTTCGAGTTCCCCAGCCTCCCGACACCTCTTTCGTACTTTCCCCTCCGGAGAAGGTGCTCCCTTGCACCGTTCAGAAGGGGGAGAAGCTCTTTCATCCTGCTTTCATCGAACTCCTGCAGGAAACCGAACACCGGCTGCATGGCCTTCATCAGAGGGACGGCTGTATCCCTGGGCATGTCCGGGACCGGAACATCCTTCAGCCGGATCAGATGTTCTACAAAAGGTCCCAACTCCTCTACGGCCTTATCGACCCTCTCCTTCCATGAAGAGGAAAGGTACTCAAGGGACCTTGTTCTGAACTCATCGGACCCGATCTTCATACCGGTCTTCGACCTCTCCCTGACAAGAGACATGAGAGTGAAGGTCAAGCTCCTTGTCCCATGATCGACAAGGAGCCTTCTGAGAGCCCTGGATTCCTTGCCATCCACGGTAAGAAGCTCGTTCACGGATCCTCTGAGCATCTCCTTCGCCTCTGTCTCGGTCAATATCCTCAGATCAGGGTCGATACCGCATGGTATCGGATCGTTCCTGACGAGCCTGGTACAGAAAGAATGTATGGTCGAGATATCCGAGCTTCCCAGATCATCTAGCACCCTTGACCAACGCTGAGGGTCCTCGTCCAGAATGCTCTTCACCGATGATCTTATCCTCTCCTTCATCCCGGACGCCGCCTTGTCGGTGAACGTAAGTGCAAGTATGTTCCGGGGAAGAACATCATCATCGTTCCTGAGTATGGAAATGTAACGCTCTACCAGTACCCTGGTCTTCCCGGAACCTGCCCCTGCGGTGACGGCTATGTTCTTCCGGATGTCAAGTGTCTCCTCCTGACGGTCCGTGAGCTTCATCTGAGATCACCCCTCCTGCACATTCCCTCGAAAGGGCAGCCCTTAAGGCCGCAACCCCGGTCGGGGGTCATGTCCCCGGACCTTATCGTGTCTATGATCTCGAGGCTCTCCTGGATCGAGGAATGTATGCTCTCCTGCATGGCGTCGATATGTCCCTGTAGCTTGTCCCGGCCGGTAAGGGAGCCTTCCCAGACCTCCTGCCCCAGGACAGGGTCCGCCTTGATGGAGCCCCTTCTCCTGACATAATAATAACCTCCCCCCGCCGGAAATTCGTCGGGAAACACCTCCCTGATCGCTGACAGGTAGAGAGGGACCTGAAGGGAATCACTGTCAACATTGGAACCTCCGGTCTTGTAATCCCAGATGAACGAGAGGTTCCCCCCGGGAGACCTCAGAACATCCACCCTGTCAACCGCCCCTCTCAACAGGAAACTATCGGGTCCGGTCTCATCTCCGGGCAGGGATATCCGCACCGGCGGCAGATGATCACCCTTACCCATGCCGAACGAGAGCTCACATCTGCTGACGGCGAACGGTCCGCCGTAGGATACCTCCTTCTCGAGGAACTCCTTCAGAAGACCCTTCTCGCTGCCCCTCCCCAGAAGCTGGTCCCGGAGAGCATCCCAGAAAGGGCCCCTGTAATTGTAGCCTGACATCACATCTCCGGTCATGGAGGACATGAGTTCCCAGGCACTTCCCATATCCTCTTCCTTGACCCTGTCGTGCCCCATCCGGATCCATTTCTCGTAGAACCTCTCC
>JAYEPK010000281.1:0-3552 GCA_034723935.1 Thermoplasmatota archaeon | reverse complement strand
GGAGAAGGAACCGGAAAGGAAGAGGGCCTGCTCACGGACAGGATCATCCGGACCTCCGATCTGCAAGATGGCGTCCTATACCTGCCTAACGATCCATACGATACCAGGGTAGGTCCCATGTCCATGAAATTGCTCATCGGGCCACGGACCTCTATCGAACTGGTATTGAACGTTTCAGCTCCCCATTATAATGGGACAATGATGGTGGAGGATACAACTGTGACGCTCCTTGGAGAGCTCCCCGACATGGAAGCTTTCAGGACCATTGAGTTCAAGATGGATGTTATCTATCCGGACATCTCCTTTTCATCCGGTGTTCAGGTATTCAATATGGAGAAGGACCTGATCGAGGGATCAACCGAACCAGGTGACCATGTCTGTATGTTCAGCATTGAGAACCTTGGATTGACACCCTCGGGTCCCTTCATGGTCATTCTATGGATCAACGGGAATGCGGATGCATCACTGGAGGTCAATTCGTTGTCTCCGGGAGAAGACCGGGAACTCTCGATCAAGGTTTACTTTCCGGAAGGGGAGCTTGAAATAGAGATAGAGATCGATCCTTACAACAACATCTACGAGTACAAGGACCAGTTCATGAAACAGGGGCAGAATGATAACAATAAAAGAGCCCTGTCGATCCTGGTTGAGAAGGAAAGCGAATATTCCATCGCATTTTACGTGATGATCTCTCTGTGGATGCTTCTTGCTGTATTGATAATAGCCTTCATTCTGATCGTAGTGGCCAGTATCAGAAAGAAGAAGGATGTCCATGAAGAGTAGTATGGTACAACATTGTAACGACTTCCGTACAGGAAGAAGTAAATATCAACGGTGGGGAATAGTTCCTGTAGTGGGGGAGAGACCATGGACATGGTTCCGCAAATTCCGGGTAGGGTCCTGCTCTCGATCGGAGCAGTGTTCCTGATATCATCTGCAACGCTTTTTACGATGGCTCTTCTTCCAATCATTGAGGATGGGAATGAGAACCTCGAATTTGTTGATTGGATCAATGAGAAGAGGTCCATCTATGGGGCGATGGTCGAGAAGGCAAGGGGTTTCGATCACATGGGCAATGTGATGACGGACCCTGGAACAAGGGGGGATCATGAAGTGGTCATCGAATGGATAAGAGAGGTGCTCCCCGGGGTCGAAGAACCCGTTTCCACTCCTGCTCTCCATGATCTGGACAATGACGGAGACATGGAGGTCGTTGTTATTTCCTCGGGCGACGGTGTCATGGCTTTCAAGAATGACGGCTCCTTCTACTGGCCTGCTCCCTTCACGGACTGCGTGATAAATGTTCTTGGCGAGTCAGCGAGCACCTCCGGTCTCGATTTCGATCCCCCTCCCTTTTTCCCCTCTGCAAAGGTCTTTGACGGGGGTAAGGAAAACGGATCCATGATCATTGTTCCCGAAAAGGATGGGGTATTATGCCTGGATGAAAACGGGCAGAAGATGTGGAAGGGTGGTGAGACGACCGGACATTATTTTTCAACCCCCGGTTTCACGGACCTGGAGGGGTTGTTCCCCTCGGACAGAGGGGAATGGGAGATAATTACCGCTTCTGATGATGAGAACCGAAGGGGATGGCTCGAGGCCCTGAACATCGAAGGGGGCACCATCTTCCGAAAGGAATTACCGACAGGCGGTGAAGGTAGTCTTATCGGGTGCGGAGTTGTAACTGCAGATCTTGACGGAAGCTTCTGGGACGGACCTGAACCCAGGAAACCGGAGAAAGATGAGGAAGTAAGGTCCGAGATAATGATAGGAAACCATGACAGAGGCCTCAGAATATTGCAGTATGACAGGATGGTGGGTAACAACACACCGGAATACATGGAAAGGATAAAAGGCATGCTGGCAGGTCATCAGACCTATACCACTGCGACCGCTGGGAACGTGTCCGGTGGTCCTGAACTCGAGATATTCGTTGGATCGGCCGAAGGTTATCCGAGATGCTGGACAGGATGGGGTGGTAAACTCTATGCATACACTCCGGCAGGAGTGAAATTATGGGACTATACGACCGGATCCTCCGGAGCTTCGATATTCAGCTCTCCTGCACTTGGAGATGTTCAGATGTCCCGGTACGATGTTGATGAGGAGATCGTGGACTACGAGATCGTTTTTGGTGCAGATACCGGTTATGTATACATGCTGAACACGATGATGCATAATAGGGAATGGAGTTTTAACACCAACGGAAGGGTGATGTCCTCCCCAGCGTTTTGCGATCTCAACAGCGATGATGAGCTCGAGGTCGTGATCGGTTCTGACTCGGGTAAGGTCTTCTGTTTTGATGGCGATCCTTCCGATGGTATAGATGAAGGTGTGCCGTATCCGGGTGATGGACCGAACCGGGATGTCCTCTGGGTCTACGATGCCGGATGTCCAATAGGTATCTCCTCGCCTGTTGTTGGGGATATTGACCTTGACGGACAGCAGGAGATCCTGATCGGAGATATCAAAGGAAGGGTCCACTGCATCTCGGCCGGTGGGTTCACAGCCGTTGGCAGGAAGGATTGGCCGGAGTTCCACGGAAACATCAACAACACCGGGTTCATAAGTCCCGAAAAATCGCAGAACATCGATCTGCATTCCCGTATCGGAGAGGATGGAGAACCAGAACCTGTCTCCGTGCTTGCAGATCCGGGTGAGATCGTGTATTTCAACCTGACCTTGAGCTACGATTCATCCATCGAGAGGGTAGGGACCGAGATGATCATGATACGGGTCCTGAACCGAACTGTTCCGGAAGGTTGGTCCTGTTCACTCGATACTCCTGACCTGCCTGGAGAGAAGGATCCAGACCATGTGATGATGGTCAAGAATACTCAAAGAGACCTGCTGTTCACCGTACAAACCCCTGAATACCGAGAAGTTCCGGAAACCGCATGTGTCATGATCAGGGCCTATCATTCGGAGAACGTCAATGTAATGGACAAACTGCAGATCATCATCCATTTGAATGTTTCAACAGGTGTTGAAGTATATTTTGATCACCCCGAGGAGATCGACCCGACCAGCGAGCATCCGGGTTCCAAGTGGATAGGAATGCACCCGGGAAGCTATTATGACGTTGATGTCCTTGTTCGGAACATCGGAACCCTTGACGATGTATTTGATATGGAGCTGGTCGAGCCTCCGGAAGAGGTCGGCTGGAACTGGTCTTTCTTGGACAACGGACTATGTTCCAGGAGCGTGGAATTATCCTTTCCCAGGGACGGCACACCGATCGTTGATACCGAAGCAAGTTGCACTGTTCGGATACACTGTCCGGATGATGCCATAGCGGGCATGAAGGTTCCGGTCACTATCACGGCCACATCTCAGAAGAGCCTTCACGAACCCTTCGTTCCGGTCCGGGACTCGGACACTTTCCTTCCGGTGGTCACACAAGAGAACGATCTCAGGATAGATGTCATGGTCCAGGTCCTCCAGGTGCTTCCGGAAGATCGGAGCCGTCCAGGTGAACCTCTATCATCTCCCTGTTGCAGAGATTGGTTACCCTGACCTCGGCAGTTTCCTTTTCCCCCGGAAGCACCTGGA
>JAYEPK010000280.1:0-3555 GCA_034723935.1 Thermoplasmatota archaeon | reverse complement strand
CTCCGATCGATCTTCTTCTCATTATAAAACTCGGCTATCATCGCCTCCGCTGCAATCGGAGAGCCGAATGCCACCAGGAATGCAAGCCCGGACCCAGGGCTGAAACGCGCCAGTCTCATCACTGGTCTTACGAGGGGAAGCAACCGATCAAAGATCCTGAGTTCAACCGCTAATCCTGCCAACACCAGACCCCCGACCATAAAAGGAAGCATAAACGCCAAGAGTTCAAGTGCACGAACTACGGAAGACAGTATCATCTCAAAATTTATTTACTCCACCTTCCAGTGGATCAAAACGGTCTTTGATCGCCTCTCCCATCATTTACCTGTACCAATTCATCCATCGAGACATCCCCCTCAGCCCAATCAACCCTCATCCCATAGTTCGAACGTTCCATTCCCATCACCTTTCAGAGAAGCTCACCCTCCGGAGGAAGCAGATCCGGTATCTCTCGTAATATCGGATACGCCTGCCCGCATTCCTCACAGGTGAGTTCGTTTTCACTTGCCCGCGTGATGCGTGTGTGGCAGACCGGACAGACAAGAATCGCCAGCATCTCATCCATCCCCCATTCCACATTGCAGGAGGACGAATTGCCATTATCTGATCTTCCCGGTTTGGTTCCACTGATCAGAGAGAATTTGTATCCGCCAGAGAACAGTTTTGCACGGAGAGTTCCGTACTCCTCCGCATCAGTCATCTCAACAGACCCAAGTCCCTTCTCTTTGAATATCCGGAGATACTTCTCAAGCGAGTGCATCGGGAGCTTACCATCGGTCGCCTCCCAGAATCTCTTTGTTCGATTTAAGGGGAGCCTGAATCGCAGGGTCGTATAGATCAGGTGCAACTGCCTCATAGGAAATCCTGATACTCGGTCCCACAGAGACTTATCCTTCTCACCTGAGAAACTACCTGAAGAGAATGCCAGGATCTGACCTCCGGGCTTCGTTACCCGGATCATCTCCTCTATCGCCCTCTCCGGATCCGGCATCACCCATAACACCCACTTGCTCACCACAGCATCCACTGAATCGTCATCAATCGGGAGATGCAAGCCGTCACCACGCACCAATCTAACAGGGCGATCGGATAATTTTTCCCTTGCTACGCCAAGCATGTCCCTGTTGATATCAAGCCCTATGATTCGTTTATAGCCCGATTCCGCAAGCATCAGTGCAAGAGGACCAGGTCCTGTTCCAAAGTCGAGTATGACCCCATCTTTATCCACGTTCAGGTGGTTGTGGAGCGTATTTCGCATCTTCTCCCTGTCAATGTAACTGATGCGGTCATACATCTGTGCAGCTCTCCCGCCCCAGTACTCCTGCACAACCTCAGCAACCTTCAACAGGCATCCCACCATATAACGGCTGCTCTCCCCTCATTTCTACATATCCCGCCATCCGAGTTATTCAAGACATGCTCCGTAATTATTCGTTCAACATCAGGTGTCACTTCCGTATATCGCTCAAAGAAGATACGCTTCATCGTCATCATGTTATCAACAGACCTCTCACTGACGTAAGATATCATTCTGACATTCGGAAGCCTGCCCTTGCTGTAGAGGAGATTGTAGATGAGAGGATACTCCTGGTAATCCGGTCTCTTCAGATCGCCCATCACCTCCTGCCAGAGTTTCTCCCCTTCACCATCCCAACCACCAGTTCCTGTGACAAGACAGCAACATCCTTTCGATGCCTGTTCCATCCGTTGTAACTGCTCCCATATATCCTTAAACATCCAGATTACCGTGGAGGTGATGACAAGATCGTATCTTCTGGCGATATCAGGGATATAGACTTCCTGCCATGTTTTATCGATGATCTCAAAGTTCTCAATGCCTGCTTCTTCTGCGTTTCTACGTATCTTCTCAATCATCCCTCTCGCAGGTTCAACAGCGGTTATCCTCGCAATCTCTCTTGCAAACGGTATAACAAACGTCCCGGGACCGGAACCAACCTCAAGTACCAGAGAGTCTGACTTTAATGCCTCATACCGCAGAAGTGTATCCAGCACGTTTCGCCCGTATTCATAATCATTCGTCCTGCGTGAGTCGGAATAATCCTCAGATCTCCTGGTCCAGTCCTCTATCTCATAGTCCTTCCGCATCAGCTCTCTTCTCGCTTCAAACCGCTCTGCCCATTCTTCTTCAAAGTCCACTTCCTTCATGATTTCCACCAGATCACCGCCATATTTCCTTCTTTTCTATATACACCATCCTCGGAATTATCGGCGACATGATCCCTGATGATCTCTTTATCATCCTCTGTTGGCTCCCTGTATTTGCTTAAAAGGAGTTCCCACATACTGATCCCGGAGTTTACCGACCTTCTCATGACGGTCTCAATCATCCTCACGTTAGCCAATACGTCTCTCTCGTAAAGGGTGTTGTAGACGCCGATAAAATGATCAATGTCGCCATCGTCCAGTTTCAGTTTCCGGTACATTTCACTGAACGTTTCATCACTCCCAACACCAATTGCGATGCAGCAATAGCCTCTTGATACCCGGTTCATCCTCGCCAATTGCCCCCATATATCCGGGAACTGCCACAGGGCATTAGAGCAGACCACAAGGTCGAATCTATCCTCCAATTCCGCATCATCCACCTCTTCCCACATCATGTTCATTATCTCGATATTCTCGAGCCCCAACTCCAGCGAATTCTCAACCAGACGCTTGCACATCCCTTCTGCTGGCTCTACTGCGGTTGCCTTTCTCACAGACTCCGCGAAGGGTATCGTTACCGATCCGGGACCTGCTGCAATGTCAAGAATTTCAAGATCCTCTTTCAAGATCCCTTCTCTCTCAAATACCTCTTTTATCTTCCGTCCATGTTCATAATCGCTCGTTCTTATGTAATCCGCGTAATCCAGAGCTCTCTTGTTCCAGTAATCAGATCCACTGATCCTGCGGGTCTCCTTAACCTTTTCCGCCCATTCTTTCTCCATCGTTATCGACCACCCTTAGGCTTGCAACCACTGACGCAGCACCACTCGTTACCCGACCAGATGAGCCGGTACCGCAGGGGCACCGCCCTTGATTTCTCCTCATGTATCCTGTTCACCGCGCTCATATCAATCACATCAACATCCTCAAATCCGGTCTTCCTGAATAGCTCCACCTTCTCATCAGGCCCTGCCTTATCGTAATGAAGCGGCAGGCTTTCCTTGACATCTCTATCATAGTCGCTCCGAGCCCAGGCGTTCTTACGTTCAATTACAGTGATCGCGATCCTGCCCATGTTTGCCTTGACCCGGTACCAATTCCCTTTCTCACCCGGCTCTTTGCTTCCGAATGCGTACGCCCGCCCGCCAGGCTTCAAGACACGCATCCATTCCGTAATTGCTTTTTCCGGGTGAAGAAGAGTCCACAGGACCCAGCGGCTGACAACCACATCGAAACTTTCGTCATCGAAATCCAGCGATTCCACATCACCCCTTCGTACATCAATCTCAAGCCCCATCTCCTCTGCTTTCTTCCTGGCACGTGACATCATCCCCTCCGAGAGGTCAACTCCAACAACATCGTGCCCCTGCTCAGCCAGGAGTAGTGCCA
>JAYEPK010000279.1:0-3564 GCA_034723935.1 Thermoplasmatota archaeon | reverse complement strand
CTCTGCACTGTCTCTGCCCTTCTTCCTCGAGACGATAATAAAGATCACAATTATCAGCAGCAGGAGAACAGCAGCTCCGCTTATGCCCATCAGCATGGGGCTCAGAACGAGATCATCCATCTCCTCTTCGATGATCCCACCACCACCTCCACCGCCCCCACCACCCTCCTCGGTGATGTTCACGATTATCTTTGCCAGCTTTGAACTGATTCCTTCGGAGACCTCCAGGGTTATAGTGTAGGAGCCGGGCTCAAAGAAGGTGTAATTGATCTCCTTGCCCCTTCCTATCTCATCCGTGATGATGAACCATTTGTAGATCATCTCCTGACCGTATATGATGTCCGGATCGACCGCATCACCGACGAATACCACCATCTCACCTACCTTGAACTCTGAATGATCCGCAGGAGATACAACAACCGCCTCTACCAGAGGATCATTCACATTGACAACGGTGATATTGAAGGATCGGGAGATATCGTTCCCTTCCTTGTCCCTTGCGGTTATCCTGAAGGTGTGATTCCCGACATTTCCGTTTTCCGCCTTGACAAGAATAGTGGAATTGGGACGGTCGAAGGTCAATGACCCTTCTTCTCCCCAGGTATCCGGGAGATCGACCTCAAGGGCAGAATCCTGTCCGCTCTCCGCATCTCCCCATACAATGGATATGGATATCTCATCTCCCTGGTCCATTGACCTATCATCTATCGGATCGATGAATGGATCATCGTTCACCGGGGTGTATGTAAGCGAGATGGAGGTCGATACTTCCGAGAAGCCGTCGCTCGCGGTCACATTGAACACTAATTCGCCGTTAAAATCCTTCCGGGGTGTGATCCTTATCGTTCCGTTTCCCGTGTCCTCGATGACGGCATCCTCCGGGGCTCCCCACCGGAACTCGAGATCATCACCATCTACGTCGGAGAAATTCCCTGCCAGATCAATATCCACGGAGGTGTCCTCTTCCATTACAATGGCAATGGGGATGCCGGGACCTTTTGGCACGCTGTTGTTTATTTCAAGATATACCCATGCCGGTGGACCATCTTCCAGAAGGTCGGTGGCAACAACCTTGCAGGAAATATTATCCCCTTTGCTTGTGAAAACAGGTGAAAGCGATGTTTCCTTCGAGGAAAGGTTCTCGGGCATCCATCCCGGAACTTTTCCGTACGGATCATCGGGATCCACAAGCTCACCGTTAACGTACCAGTGATACCTGTACTTCACGATCTCACCTTCCCGGTCGATCGAATCCTCGATGACGGTAACCCTGAGTATATTGTCCGTGAATGGAAAGAACGGTGTTATCTCTATCCCGGGCCGTGATACCTTAACGTTCAAAACCGTTACGGTGACCGGGTCGGAGATCACCACGATACCACTTCTATCCTCGACCACCCCTCTGAGCTCGTAATCGCCGATATCCGCATCTGCCGGAGGCTCAAAGAGCATATCCGCATAGGTTCCATGATACTCCGGTTCGGAGATCATGTCATCCATCCAGGTATCCGATCCGGGGCCTTTGTATTCTCCCCTGATCTCGAGGTCCTCCCATTTGTCCGTATCGTCATCAAAGAAAAGCGAAAGCGTAAGGTTCTCCATCCTGAACATCTCACCCCTGCCAACCTCCACATCATCGAAACAGGGATCGGTGTTCAACGGTTCTTCAAGTGTGATCCATTTGATGATCGGGGAAACGGTACCATCCCCGGTCAGGGTGATCTTTATCCTTATCACCTCATCAAGTGGAAGGCCCTTGTTGAACAGGTCTACTGTCCCGTTGTGGGATGTTGGCATGCCAGCAACGGGTATCTCGTCCGCCGGACCGATAACATCCACGGCTATCGCTGTACCCGGAAGCAAAGTATGGTCAACTTCCAGGCGCCCCCATATACGACCAGGGGTCAGGGAGATCGGTTCCGTGATGACCTTTCCGGTAGTTTCGTAGCTCCCCGGCGACAGCATGGTAAGCGACATTCCTTCTCTGTTGTGGTCCAGGCCCTCCAGATCAAGGCCGGTCCCGGGGAACAGTGGATCGAAGAAATGACCCGACAGCTTCCAGCTTGCGCCAACCAGGTCAAGAGTGGGTCTTCGTTCCACATCTCGAGTAAAGGCGACCTCGACCTTGAAGTTCTGTGCCGAGGGAGGTAATTGTGCAACAGATATTCTTCCGTTGGACGGAACCGGGATACCATCATAACCTGTGTACGGGAACCCCGAGGAGAGGTCAAGCAAGGACAGTGAGAGGAGATCTTCGTTCTCGCCGGGGAACACCTGAAGGTACTGCCATTCCATCATGTTGGTCTTGGAGATCGTGGGTGAAGTGTATTTGCCGGAATCTATAGTGTTCCTGGTCGAATACATGTCATCAAGATAGAACTCGGCGCCGTCGCTCCCGGAACCTGTGATGAATGAGATTGAATTCATAAAGAGAATATCACTGCCGGATGCTGACCTGAACGGAGCTCCCTGCTTCACAAGCTGATCGTCCACTGTCAGGTCCACCGACTGAGAACTCATGTTCACATCCATCGTTATGGTGTACCAGGTCGACATGTCAAAACCCGTGTTGAAGAAAATATCATCATTACCGGAGCCCGTCCATCCGTAGATGGAGATCGTTCCGTTGGAATGGAACCTCATCTCCGCCCCATCGTTCTGACCGGTATAGTGAAGCCTGCAGATGAGACCCTGGTCCGATGTCGTTTCCAGAACATCATCTACCCTTATCGAGAAACGGACCTCCATCGTATCCGAGGAGCCTATCGCTTGCATGGTCCTTGTGACGCTGTAACCCTGACCCCCGCTGACCGTTGTATAATGTGCACTGTTAGGGGAGTTTCCGTAGACACCACTGTCCAGGACAAGGTCACCTTCGGAGGGATCGCTCTCGACCCAGTTGGGAGGAAGGGAACCGACCGTTCCGGTGCTGAGATCATCCAGTTCGAACCTTTCCTCCAGATGTGCATATCCCCCGATGAAGCTCAGGTTCTTGCTCACCGAAAGAGGGTCCGGTTCGGAGAGATCGTAAACCCATTTCCCCCCCGTTGGAGAATTGTAGTACTGGCTGGACCTTGTCACCTCCGAGCCTGGTAAAGTGGGGCCATCCTTGGCCTCGATGTAAACGGGGAAAGTGCTCATCACTGTCGACAATATGAACATCATGACAGCAAATGGGACAACATTTGACCTTTTCAGAGAACTTGACATTCTTTTACTCCTCCTTGAAATAACCACAGGCCCTTGCCCACGGAGAGATGTCAGCAATAAACATATACCCATTATTAAACCCATCTCTCAAAGAATCAGAGGAGGATAAAGGAGCTCAAAATCCATCTTCATTGTGGTTTTGGTGGCTGCTGGACAGGTTGTTGTGGCCTTGGTTGAGCTTGTACTGGGGGCCTGGGAGGTGCCTGGGTTGGAACCGGGGGCCCGGGAGGTGCCTGGGTTGGAACCGGAGGCCTGGGAGGTGCCTGAGTTGGAACCGGGGGCCTGGGAGGTGCCTGGGTTGGAACCGGGGGCCCGGGAGGTGCCTGGGTTGGAACCGGAGGCCTGGGAGGTGCC
>JAYEPK010000278.1:0-3571 GCA_034723935.1 Thermoplasmatota archaeon | reverse complement strand
TGGAGGTCAATACCTCGGGGGTCAATATTATCGGCCTCGGTTTACTGGCCCAGAATGTCCTCCATGATTCCACCGTATCCATGGATGGTGTGCATATCGTCAAAAATACCATGTATTCTCAAAACGAAGGGATCGAGATCAAACTTTTGGATATCGGTATCGATTCCGAGGATAACTCCTCCATTTATCTTGGAACCTTTGATATTTCCGGAAATGAGTTCCATACTGAAGGATACAACAAGATCGAGTTGTCCGGTTTCGTCAATTATGAAGTTGATATGAAGATCGCTGATATTCGCATCTCGGACAATCACTTCTCTAACGACGGCATCTGCGCCTTTCGGTTGGATATGTTCTTCAGTGCAGACAACGATGGCATTTTAAGGACCGGAGATCAAACTATCGCAGGAAATGTGTTCGAGGTCGGATCCGGCGATGGTCTGGAGATCATCGGATCTGTTGAAACGAATCAGAACGGCCTTGCTGATATCGGTTCCATGATGATCCATCAGAATGTGTTCCGGGGATGTGACAATGGACTGAACATCACCGATCACGGATCTGTATTTGTATTCCTGAACGAGTTCGTGAACAATGTCCATGACACTGTCATTGATGATTCTACAATCACCTGGATATCTCCCGAACCAATGTGGTATCGCAACGGCATGAGGAACCTGTCAGGCAAACTCGGGAACTACTGGGACGAGTATGGAGGAACGGACGGAGATGGCGATGGGATCGGAGATGCTCCCTACAACACCGGTTCCGGATCCGATGATAGACCCCTTACCGACCGCGTATCAGAGTATATCCCTCCCTGGAATGATATCACTCCCCCGGAGGTTTATATCCTGTCTCCCCTGGAAGGCTCACCTCTCAACTACAGGGATGTGATTTTTGAATGGGAGGGGAGCGATGATCTCCTGGGGATCGATCATTACGAGATAAGGATAGACGTGGGACCATGGATCAATGTTGATATGACCCCGTCCCACACAGAATTCTCCCTTTCGGAGGGTATCCATGTATTCCATGTGAAAGCCGTGGATGCAGCAGGTAACGAGAATGTCACCTCGGTGAGTTTCTTCATAGACCTGACAGCACCGACGGGAGAGATCACATCCCCAGGGGATGGTTCCTATGTGGGCTCTTCAAGTGTTCTGGTCACATGGACCGGCGAGGACGAACTTTCCGGAATATCCCACTACTGGATCGGTATTGACGATCTGGCCTGGGTCAAACTTGGCGTGGAACTTTCCTTTTTATTCGAGAACATAACCAACGGTGGACATAGGATCGAGGTGAGGCTTTTTGATAATGCAGGGAACTCTCTGACCATTTCAATAGAGGTCTGGATCGATACCGCTCTCCCTTCCCTGAGCATCACCTACCCCACCGAGGGTATGTTCATAGGGTATTCTTCGGTAGCAGTCGAATGGACAGCATTCGATGATATCTCGGGTCTTTCCGGTTACTGGGTAAAAATGAACAACGGTGATTGGTCGAGCATGGAACAGAATACGTCCCATCTATTCACCGTATTGCTACCAGGGAACCATACTGTATCTGTCAGGGTTGTGGATGGTGCAGGGAATACACGGACAAAGGAGAGGAACTTCATCTTGGGAAGTGTGGAAAAGATCATATCCATCACATCCCCGGGACCCGGTTCCTACCACCACAATGATTCGATCGGCATTTCCTGGAGCATCTTTGGTATGCCCTACCCGATGCAGATGGTCCAGACAAGTATTGACGGCGGTCCGTTCGATAATATCTCTATCATTTTATCCCGTTCCTACTTTGATCTCAAGGATGGTTTGCACACGGTTATCGTGAAGGTCATTGACAGGGATGGTAACTTCGAGACGGATTCGGTCTCTTTCATTATCGATACGATCAGGCCGAAGATCCTTGAATACTCACATAATGGGGATAATGCTCCCCCTGGTGAGCCTCTTGTGATATCATTTTCCGAGATCATGGGATCATTGCTGGTCCTCATCAATGATGTCGAGGAGGAAGGAACATGGGACAATGCAACCCTTGCTCTGACCTTCGATCGGGAAATGGGCCCCGGCAGGACCATCATGGTGGAGGTCTATGGTGAGGATCTGGCAGGAAATACACTGTATGACAGCCATATTTTCAAGACAGCTTCGAAGGGTACAATATCCGGCATGGTCACTGACAAGGATGGAGAGCCGGTAACAGATGCCAGGGTGGTCCTTGATTCCGGAGAGGAAGATGTAACAAGCGAGTTCGGCGAATTCTCCATCGATGCCGGACCCGGAACCCATGTATTGATGATCTATGATAGTAATGGGAACAAGCTTGGCGAGTTCGAGGTGGAGATAGAAGCAGGGAAGACCTCCGATCCGGGCCCCTTTGTTGTCGATATCAAGGGTGAAGGAAAGGGATCGCTTTTATGGCTCTGGCTTTTGATAGCTATTATTCTGATCATCATAGTGGTTTCTGTTACCATGTTCCACCTCTACGGAAGGGCGGAGGAAGATGATGAGGATCATGATTACGATGATGACTGGGATGATTACGAAGAATGACGATACATTCTTCTGACCTCCTCGGAAGTGTCCTCGGAGATTACGAGTTCGAATGAACAGGAAATAAATATCAGACCACATGTATATGCATTATGGTCTTGAACAAGACCCAGAGGAATATCCTCTTCGCTTTGGGAATAATGAAGGGGAAGAAAATATGCCTGGATGATCTTCCGCTCCTTTGCAGGTCCATTGATAGATCTGATCTGACGATCAGAAGAAATTTCGGAAAGCTGGTAAAGATGGGGTTGTTAACAAAAAAGAAGATCAAATACAGCTTCTATTTTTTGTTGACAGATGAGGGGTCGGATGAGTTCAATGAATTGATGAATGAATATGATCATCTGTATTTCACTCCCAGAAAACATAATGTTCCTGTTTCCTTCAAAGTGGTTGAGGTCATTGGTCTGGTAAAGGATCCATTTCACAAGATATTCATACTGAATTTATTTTTCCAGAAGAAGAAGTTCGATCTCATGAGGACCATCGACTCCCTCGGCATGATAGAAAGTGAGAATTCATTGAACATCATGATAAGAAAAAGTAAGTTGTTCGATGATCATGCCGGGCCTTCCAATTTCGCCTACTGTCTTCTTGATTCCAGTCTCTATACATATGATCTGGAGGCTATAAAGAATATCAAGGATTGGTCCGAGGGAACCTACGAAGGATATGCAATGCAAGGAGAACTGATGATCCAACGGGGTCAATATGAAGATGCATATCAATTATTTTCAACCTTAATGAAGATCAATAACCTTCCCGAGGATATCCGTTTCGTTCTCGATATAGGCGTGATAAAGTCCCTGCATGGGCTCGATAGGCTCGATGAAATGCGATCTCTGATAAGAACCTTGAAGAATACCATGAAGAACAAGATAGCACTCGCATTCCTGAAACAAATAGAAGCGGACATTCTTTCCATGAAGGGGGAAAAGGAAAAAGCAGCGGTACTTTTTGATAGCTGTATCCGCACCTTCAGACATTATCATTATTCCGTTTTC
>JAYEPK010000277.1:0-3572 GCA_034723935.1 Thermoplasmatota archaeon | reverse complement strand
GGATTGTCAGATGTGTCTACATCACATCTCCCGGTTCTTTGAGGATCACCTTTGAACATTGGAAAGGTCGAATTGGTCAGTTCACGGGTCTTTGTTGTTTCATCAATGAAGATTTCGTTCTCAATCTCTTCAGACGAAGAGGCATCTGTCTGAAAGGAACCGAATAGGAACAGAAATGTAATTAGAAAAGTGATCGATAGTGAACGAATGTTTTTTTCCCCCCTCCGGCTCATTTCTTTCTCATCCTCTGAAGTGTATCATATACTTACTATTTCAGATCGATCATGGGTTCCGATTGTGACCTATCGATCTGACCCTCTTCCAGGTTGGTCTCTTCCTCAGAAGGTTCTTCACTCGTTCTTTTCTGCTTCTTTCCTTTCATGTATACATATCCAAACATCACCGCTCCAATCAATATCAACACGATCATGATCAGGATGACTTGAAGTAGATCGATCGAAGAGCCTCGATATTATCCATATAAGGATTACATCGATTCCAGGCTCGATCAGCATGATCTATCAGCTGTAAGGATAAAGGAAGAGATCGAATAAATTATCCAACAATATCCTATCAGAGCCTGTTCTTACCTCCCAAGGGCCAGATCCAGCATCCTTTTCACCTCGATCCCTTCGATCTGATCATCATTCTTTGTAACCAGGACCTTCTTCTTCACCTTCAGGGATCTTATTGACCTGAGAGGTCGAATATCCTCTATCTCCTTGTCTTTAAATAGGCTCCTAATGGTAACCGGATGTTATGTGCCAAATCACCGATCAACAATCGTAGGGTATATAAGCAAGCAACCAAAAACGATCAGCTGACACTCGAACAATAAAGTGATAGAACAGGGAATGGAAAACAACAACATTCCATGGATGGGGGAAGATCATGTTCAAAAACAAACCTGCCATGAGAATGGTTTAAAGGTAAGTTCACATCTTCAAGATGTGAAATGACCATGAAGAGAGCGGCTTTGTTCGTCCACGGCTGGGCGATGGATGACAGGATATTCCACCGGAAGTGGATACGAGAAATGGGAGCACCTCTGAAGGAGCTGTTCAGGAACGAGTTCGTCCATGATATCCATACCATTACCATGCCCGGACAATACCTGCATCTCGACAAGGACTTCGACTGGTACGGCAGGTATCTTGGAGAGCAGGTCAGGGATCTCGGAGAATATGATAAGATCTCGATAATAGCCCACAGCATGGGAGCGATCTCGGTCAGGGTGATGCTGAAAAGGATCTTCGAAAAGGAGATAGAATCCGCAAAGAGAAAGATCGAGAACGTCTTCCTCATCGGCTCCCCGAACCACGGAACATTCCAACCCGTGGTCGATACCCTCTCGACGATCCTCACAACGATCGGACAGCTTGTCGTACCTAACAACACGGAACTCGGGAATATAAAGGAATCGTTCCTGAAGGAGACACCCTGCTACAGGGACATGGATCCAAGGTCAGATTTCCTGAGACTCCTGAACTCGGACATGGAGTTCCCTCTCTGGATGAAAGTGCACAATATCTGGACCATGGAAGATACCATCATCCAGCCGGCACATTCCTGCATCCTTCCGGGTGTCAATAATTACATATTAATGAAAAGGACCGTGAACCATCTCAACATGTTGTACAGGGCGGAGACGGTGGAGAAGATCAGGTCAATAATGAAAAGGACCGCAAGACCCACCGGACCCCAGACCTTCCCAACAAGGGGGACCTGTTCGAAAGGAGGGGAGCACGATTGGATCCCGGACCCGATCCCTCCGACAAAGAAGATCTTCACACAATATGTCTGCAAGGCATGCGGACTCATGGAGAACACGACGACGCTTCCCCCTCCCCTCGGATGCCCGAACGGCATCGTGATCGACGGACCTCACAGATGGAAGAAGAGTAAAAGAAACATCTCATTCCGTTACTCATGCGCAAAATGCGCGGTGAAGAGATGGCACCCGATCATTGTTTGAATTCTATCTACCCCACAGACATTCCTTTCTTTGAGGGCATCTGGCGCATCCCTTTCCACGAGAAGAGACCGGGAGCACGATGAAAGCTATGATGATGAATGTCCCAAGCAGGACCGCAGTGAGCACTGAAAAGGAGATGACAAGGCAGATGACTCCGAAGATAAGCGGTATGAACCACTGAAGTGCCACCGAGATAATGTTCCTCTTGAACGCCTTCCTGAAATCCCCTTCTTCCCTCCGGAAGAACACGGCGGAGATCTTGCCGTATCCGCTGGGACAGCCGTACGAACCGTATCCGTTGCATTTAGTACATATCGCTCCCCAGAACCAGAACATGCCGAGGATGGATATGATGATATGTCCCATACCCAGCCATATCGAACAGGAGAACATCACCGCCGAACCAAGACCAAGGGTCAGGAGATGAGGGAGAAGGTCCGACAATCTTATTCCCATTTCTTCATCCTCCAGTGATGGATCCCCATGACAAGGATCAGAGTTATGAGCAGACAGACGATCACGATCATGAATACACTGTTCGCTTCCATCCCGATATCCTCTCTTTCAACGGAAGGTGGTATGAACAGCTCTATCATCGATGTCGGCTCCCCGCAGGAGCGCCCCCCGACGATCAGCACCGACCCGTCCCGAAGGACCGTTCCCGTATTCCATTTCCGTCCCACCAGTATCTGATAGGTCTCTTCCCATATTCCCGTCAAGGGGTCGTAGAATTCCATGGTACTGTGGCATCCGCCGGTGAAGCAGTTGGAGCCTCCGACCATGATGACATTGCCGTCCGAGACCTCTATCAGCAGATGATTGTGCCTTGGCTGTGACATCTCACCTGTTATCGTCCATGTCCCTTTTGAAGGATCGAATATCTCGGCATCCTGCCAATCCACTGTCGTGGGTGAAGAAAAACCTCCGCTCACAAGGTACCTGCTGTCCTTGAGAAGAACTCCCGCATGATATCCCCTGCCCTTGCTCATGGGGGATGTGAACTCCCAATCATCCGAGACAGGATCGTAGATCTCGCAGGAAGCAAGAGGTATCTTGTACGCACCTTCATGACCCCCGGTGATGAGGACCCTGCCGTCGGAAAGCAGCGATATCGTGCATCTGGCCCTTGGAGTGTTCAGGATTGATGCTTCTATCCACTGGTTGGAACCCGCCCTGAGTATCTCGCATGAAGCAAGCACTCCATCCGTTATGTTCATACCTCCGACAACAAGGATGTCCCCATTTTGAAGTTGAACCGACCGATGCCAGAAACGCCCGGTGATCAGAGAAGGACCCGGGCTCCATTCTTCACTCACGGGATCGAACAGCTCCGTTGAGCTGTAGGACCTGTTCCCGGGTCCGGAGAAATGCTCTATCAGGGAGGGATGCCCTCCACCGACATATCCCCCGGCCACAAGGACCCTGCCGTCGGAAAGGAGATCGGAGGTATGCCTCTGCCGATCCACGTTCATGGGAGATGTGAGCTCCCATTTCCTTTCAGTGCTGTCGTAGATCTCGCACGAGGACAGGGACCTCTGACCATCATCGGCCCCCCCCGCTATCAGGACCCTGTCGTCATTTAGAAGGTTCGCCGTAT
>JAYEPK010000276.1:0-3579 GCA_034723935.1 Thermoplasmatota archaeon | reverse complement strand
GGAACAGCAGATACGGTTGGTACGCTTATGGTGCCCCGGGATGGGGGCCATCAGAGAGGCTTCAGTACCGCATGGCCCAGGAGCTCTACCAGCAGGACAATACCAGGATGGGAGAACATTTTGCGCTTGCAAAGGACTTCTATACATCAAACGCGCAGAACTACAATTCCATGAGATGGATACAGATGGCACTGAACCTTATGGGTGATCCGGAACCATTCGTGAGAACTGCAGAGCCGGATATCTTCAACATCACTCTCCCACAGAACCTCGGAAGATCCTATCCGAACTTCAACCTGACCATCAAGGACATTAACGGAACACCGATAAAGGGTGCATTGGTATGCCTTCAGCAGGACGATTTCTACGGATACGACAATACCGACCAGCATGGAAAGGCCTATTTCAATTTCAACACAACCTCTTACCAGCCGATCAATGTTACCGTCACAGCATACAATTTCATTCCATTCAGAAGCAATATCAGTATTGATATGAAAGCTCCAGGCATATCCATCAATTCGATCGAGAACGCAACAACCGGGGAGCAGTGTATCATAAACTGCACTGTCCAGGATGAGGCAGGAGTAGATTTGGTATCTGTCGAATACAGGCCGATCTCAATGTCCGAGAATGACACTTTAACGGTTGCCAGCACCGAGAATGGCATCTATTATAATGCGGGGATCGAGATACCATGGAATAGAACAGAAGATATCCTCTACAGGATCAGGGCGATGGACCAACCGGGCAACTGGAACATATCCGATTGGAACGTTCTGAAGGTAACTGACAACGATGAGCCGGTCTTCATCGATGACATGACCCCGGAGGAGATGACCACCGGTGAGCAGATTATTTTCAACATCACGGTAACTGACAACATCGAGGTCTCCAATGTTTCACTTTCCTATTTCTGGAACGGCACAAACTCCCATTTGACAAAAGGGATGGTATCTGAGACAGGAACACAATGGACATCCACATTCGATGTACCTGTATCCTCCACAGGGGATCTCATCTATGATATCACAGCATCCGACAGTAGCAGGAACATCAATTCCACATTATCGGGTATGGTCCATATAACGGATAATGACCGACCCATATTCTTGAGCGATATGTCCGATATTGAAGGTACAACCTCGGACCCGCTCGAATTCAGGATCAAGGTGTATGACGATCTCCAGGTAGTGGATACTTTCGTCGAATACTGGAGGGATGGAGATCTGGACCATATCAATTCCGACATGACCGAGGAGAATGGAGAATGGACCCACACCATCATGGTCCCATCGAGTGATCTCAGAAGCTACCGTTACGTATTCAACGCGGTGGACCCAACAGGGAATTGGAACTTGACCTCTGAAAGATCTATAATGATAAGGGATAATGATGCCCCGTATATCATCAATGACTGGAGCCCCGTAAATGTTACTACCGGCGATGCAACCGTGTTCAAGGTCCAGGTTGATGATAACATCGACGTACAGGCGGTCTGGATCAACATCTCAACCATTTACCCGGACCCCGTACCCATGAAAAAGGGAATAAAAGGCAACTGGTCCTATCTTGTTGATGTCCCGGGCAAGTCCATCGAGGGTATCAAGTACAGCTACCATACAGTGGACATCTACAACAATACAGGGCGGTTCACGGGATTCTCGGCAAGCGTAATAGATAATGACCCACCGATCTTCCGGATCCCGAAATTCGATGATCATGTCGATGCTGGATCGATGCTGGATATCATGGAAACAGCAACGGATAATATCATGATGGAGAGCATGAGCATCGAATGGTGGATCGGTGGAGAGGACCAGACCAACATCTGCAAGATGGAAAAGATTAATGGAACGACCTGGGCCATCTCTGTCAATGTTCCGATCGAAAAGTTCGGCTCTCTCTATTTCAGGTTCCATGCAGAGGATGCGAACGAGAACCCATCCATTTCCGACCGGTTCGAGGTATCCATTATAGAATATGTCCCCGAACCCGTGGGAGATGATGATACAAAGGATCCGACCCCACCATTACCCGGTGTCGATGAGGATCTGGATATGATGGAGGATCTGTGGGAATTCGAAAATGGACTGGATACTTTATTGGACGATTCATCCCGGGACCCCGATAAGGACGGTTTTTCCAATTTGCAGGAATTCAAAGCGGGGACCGACCCATGGAACGGCACGGATCATCCTCGGGAAAAAATACATGATGATGAGAATGATCAGCAGTTCATTCTTATCCTTTTTCTCTCGGTCCTTGTGGTGGTCGCCACGGTATTGGCATTTGTTGCACTGATCATAGTGCACAAGAGAGAGGCAGTGGACCCGGAAACGGAAATGGTGCTTGATGAGGAAAATAAACAGCACACACAGGATGTACGCCCTGGTCATCATGAAGAGAAGAAGGATCGTCACAAACATCACCATGTGAAGCACGGATCGGACAATGACATCGAGCATGAAATACACCACCATGATAAACATGGGTCACGGCACGATGGATCATCACATCCCGGTAAAAAAAAGGAACATCATGACAAGCACTCATCGGACCATAACACCGAGCATCATGTTAAAAGAAGCAGGGACCTCATAGAGTGATAATACCACATTCGTCAGAGTGAACCGAGGACCAAACCTGATGCTGGGATGGTATATGGAAACGAAATAATGTCCGGGGGCCTATGATGATCGGAGTATTCTATCTGGAAATTCCATTCCTTTATGCTAACAGGCCTGGAAGGAATATCATGAGGATTTCATCATCTCTTTAACCTCCTCGAACCTGATCACCCTTCCCCAGAAAGTGAAAGGAGTGTGTGAGAGGAATGCATCCTTCTCCGAGATGGATCCGGATCTGACATCCGTCGCCTCATAAAGCACTATTGGGTCATACCCTCTGAACCTTAGCTCCTGAACCATGCAAAGTACACAGCGATCCGCAGTGAGTCCAAAAAGAATGATTTCTTTACCTTCATCCGGCTCACCGATCCTCGAGAGAAGCCATCTGCCGAACCCTTCTGGATCCGGATACGGCTCCCCGGGTTCAATGTCAATTTCTCCGATGTTCTCCCTGGTCCAAGACGGAGAGTTCATAGATTTCACCCAGGAAGCACCATCTCTCAGATCATCCGGGACAATACTCTCGTAACCCCACTCACCAGGTATACAGCAGTTCCTGTTATCTCCTCTTCTTGGCTGTCTGTAATCGGACACTACCTCCGCACACTTGACCTTCCTTTCTTTCATCCATTTGAAAAGGACATATCTTGTGAAATCCACGCTTTCCCTTTGTTGGAAACAAGAACCTCCCTTTGATGCAAAATCGTTCTGAAGATCTATGCCGATCAAGTTTATTTCACTCAAATAATTACCCGGTGCAACACTGTCGACATATGTATATAAAAACTTTTTAACCAGGAACAAGAATTTGTCAGAGGTTACAGGTGCTATTGATGATCGAACGATCCGGATGTTTTCAGATTTTCACCTTTATCGTCCACATCGCTCTGATCTTCACGGCATTCCATTGGTCTTCGGTTAAGACCATAATCCCTCCCTTAGACGTTCT
>JAYEPK010000275.1:0-14343 GCA_034723935.1 Thermoplasmatota archaeon | reverse complement strand
TCTGCTGGTCCTCGGAGGTTCGGCGGTTACCGTCACACCACCTGATCTCTTCGGCGGTTCCTGCCTTGATACCTTCTTTGATGAACCCTTCTTCCCGGGGCCGAACTTCAGATACAGCAGAAATGCCACCGCAATGGCGATTACAACACCTGCTCCGATCGCAATGTAGAAAAGAAAATCCTGGCCCTGCGTTTCCTCCTTTTCGGAGACAGTTAGAGTATAATCGAGAGTGGTTGTCCCTTTCGAGGTCTCATATAGGAGCTTGAAACTAACCGGTCCGGTCTTTTCGACATCTCCAATGGTGAGCTCACCTCTTACAATGGAGCTGTCACCGGGATCGGATGATATGGACATCTGGGTATAGTTCATCGAAAGGCCAGTGGGAAGTTCCAGGGTCACATCTATTCCTTCAGGGTGGTTGCCCCGGTTCTTGAACGTGATATTGAAAGGGACGACATCTCCGATGGTAACACCCAGTGTGTCCCATTCCTTTTCGGCATTCACAATGGTGACCTTGGGTATTACAACCTCGAGCCTCTGTGAGAACTCACCCTGGTTCCCCGCATCTATCTCAACATCGATAAGGTAAGGAGAGCCACCCTGCCAGGCTGCACCCGCATTCGGTATTATGGAAAGGTTCCATGAGGAACCGTCACCCGGGTCCAGGTCGATGTCATCATAATCATACTCCACATCCCAGTCGAGCGGAGCGTCCATCACGATATCGATCTCCAATCCTTCCAGGGTCGGGTTGTACAATTTCATTGAAAAGTACACCTTCCCGTAGGTCACAGGATATCCGGTCCCGGTCCTGGATGCCGTTTTTCTGTTGGTTCCGGTCGATAGTTCCACAACATCCTTTGTCTGGTCCACGACGTTCGCTGTCAGGTAGAGATACTTCTTGTCGATCTCGCCCTTTGCTTTTAGATATATCGAAAAAACGTTCCTTCCGAAGGGACCGGAATCGGAAACCTGGATCGTTATCGAAACGATCGATTCTCCGCTCTCGTTTATCTCGAACTTGAACAGTGAACCCTGGGTCCCGCCACCTTCCGCATCGTATCCGACCTCCCAGCTTATCGGGAGGTCCTCGGCGGACATCTCGAACTCCCTGGTCTCATTCATCAGATTGATCACCCTTACCTCGAAGATCAGGGAATTACCGGCCAGGACGCTCTTTGACAGCTTCCCTATCGGTTCCATCCCACAGGAAGCCGAGGACAGGACCTCGATGATTGCATCCACGGAGTAGTCCTTTTCGGCATTCCGGGATGAAGCTGTCAGGGTCACCTCATCAATATCATACTTCTGGGCCCCCAGCGGGACAAAGACCTTGAATTCAAGTATCTCGGATTCCCCTCCATCTATCTCGATGTCGGCAGGGACATCGATGGTCCATCCACTCCCGGAAGATGCCTTGAATGAGACCCTGTCCACACCATCTCCTCCGTTGAGGACATCCATCGAGAATACTGCCACATCACCGGCATCTAAGCCTATCTCATCATCATCAAGGGAAAGGAACAGACCGGGTGCAACGACCAGCTCCATGGATGCCTCTGATGTTGCACCAGTATAGGACTCTGCAGTTGCGGTTATCGTGTAAGTGTCGGTCGGAGTTCCCTCGGGGATCTCGAAGGTGTAGTTGAAGAACGTTTCCGGCTCCCCTCCACTGGGATCCGGTTCGTCGGTCGAGGTGTTGAAGATAACACTGTCCACGGAGGATAGCATGATCATCATGATGGAACTCACATCATTTGCTCCGAAAATGTCCCTGACCGATGCTGAGAACGTAATTTCCCTTGCTTCCTTGGGCCCGTACGGGATTACCTCTTCGACCTGGTTCCCTTGACCGTCCATTGCCTTGATCCCGACCGCGTCTTCCTGGAACACGGTTGTTTTGAACTCCAGGTAAGATTGGGTCGAAGGGGACGAAAAAACCAGCCCCAGGGGAATTCCATTGCTCTGAGAGAAGGTCAATACCAATCTTATCGTGCTTCCCTCGTCAAGGGAATGACCGCTGTTGGAATTGAATGGTATCAGCAGGTCACCGCCTGATAGATCCTCTGTTTCGAATACGGTTCCCGCAAATTCCTCTGATGAGCCCGAGGCCGGGTCCATGTACAAAAATGCTTCGAGTACGCTGTCTCCTCCGGGGCTTACGGGAATTTCCAGATGAAAGAGTATCACCATCGTTCCGGATTCAACACCCCCGGAGATATCAACGTCGTAGGTCAATGGATATTCGAGTTCGAACTCCAGGGTCTGTTCATCTATCATCGTAGCTCCTTCGGCACTTCCGCCGGGAGATCGTGTACTGAGCCTCGTACCTGACCCGCTCTGGGTATTTCTCAAGTACAATCTAACATCCTGTTCTTCCTGTGCCTCCGCAGGCTGAACGCCAATAAGCACGATACCTGTCGACAGGATAAGCAGGGACAGGACGGCCAGATAGGCTCCCCCATTATTGTTCATCATACATCGCCCCCTAATAAAGTATATAACGCCAGTATTATCGTGCATGTTTATATATTTCGGCCTGGAAGTGCAAATAAGATCAGGCATCATCAAAAGGGATATGTAAAAGGTTCCTGATAACGAGGAACTGCTTCCAACATCAAGGTGAGCGAGTTGAAGAGAATTACAGAACATCCCATCCTGAACATACAGGAAGGCAAGGATGTAAGCTTCACATGGAACGGAAAAGAACTCAAGGGAAAGGGAGGGGAAATGGTCTCTTCCTCCCTGATCGCAAATGATATTCATATCTTCGGACACCATGCGAAGGACGGAAGCCCTCAGGGCATATTCTGTGCAAACGGGCAGTGCGCACAATGTCTTGTCATGATAAACGGAAGACCGGTCAAATCCTGCATGACACCGCTCGAAGAAGGTATGAGGATCGAAAGCGTGGAAGGGCTCCCCTCCCTTCCACCGGAAGACGAGGTTCAGGATACTACAGATATCCCGATAATGGATATCGATGCCCTGGTGATCGGAGGCGGACCGGCGGGTTTGTCAGCATCCATAGAACTCGGTAAGCTGGGAGTGAAGACACTTCTAGTGGATGACAAGGACCGCCTTGGAGGGAAGCTGGTACTCCAGACCCACAAGTTCTTCGGTTCGGTGAAGGACTCCCATGCAGGGACCAGAGGGTTCGAGATCGGTAAGATACTCGATAGCAAGCTAAGGGAGCTGGAATGTATTGATATATGGCTTCAGAGCACTGCCGTCGGTGTGTTCTCGGACGGCCTCATAGGTATCGTCAAGGGGAAGACCTACAGACTGGTACGGCCGAAGAGACTGCTGGTGGCGACCGGGGCCAGGGAGAAGATGCTTTCGTTCCCCGGCAACACGCTTCCTGGCGTATACGGGGCAGGTGCGTTCCAGACGCTGGTCAACAGAGACCTTGTCCGTTCATCGGAGAAGGTCCTCATCGTCGGAGGTGGTAACGTAGGGCTGATCGGAGGTTATCATGCTCTGCAGGCAGGGATCGATGTGGTGGCCCTCATAGAGGCTCTCCCCGAAGTGGGAGGCTACAAGGTCCATGCCGATAAATTGAAGAGACTGGGCGTCCCCATCCATACCCGGCATACAATAGTATCGGCCGAGGGGAAAGAGAGGGTTGAAAAGGCGACCATCGCAGAACTTGATGATAACTGGAAGATCGTGCCGGGAACACACCAGACCTTTGAAGTGGACACTGTTCTGATCGCGGTCGGTCTCGACGAGGTCAACGAATTCCACAAGAAGGCGGTCGAGTTCGGCATCAGGTCCTTTGTAGCGGGTGATTCTCAGGAGATCGCCGAAGCATCCGCAGCAATGTTCACCGGCAAGATCGAGGGTATGAAGCTGGCCGCATCACTTGGCCTGGACATTGGAGAGATCCCGAAGGAATGGGATGAAAAGGCAGCTATCCTCAGATCACCGCCCGGCCCGGTAAGAGAGAGAGAGAAGATAGAGAAAGATACAGGCGTCTTCCCGATCCTGCACTGCTTCCAGGAAATTCCGTGCAACCCCTGCATATCCGTATGTCCGGTCGATGCCCTCCGTACAGAGAATGACAAGATCACGGGTCTCCCATACATGCCAGATAAGGATAAGTGCATCGGCTGCCTGAGCTGTGTCGGCATCTGCCCCGGACTTGCAATAACCCTCGTCGATCACAGAAAGGATCCGAACATGCCCACGATCACGCTCCCCTACGAAGTCTGGAGAAAGAACGTCGAGAAAGGGCAGATCGTAACGGTCACGGACAGTGGCGGGGGATCGCTCGGCAGGTACGAGGTTTCCAACCTGATCCTGAACCCGAAGTTTCCGGGAACACTGCTGGTCCAGATCAGAATTGAAAAGGAAAAGGCACAGGATGCCGCAGGGATCCGGATCAAGGAGGAACAGGCGGAGCCCCTCGAGTTCTCCGAAAAGGGGATGCTCCCCGATGATGCCATCGTCTGCAGATGTGAAAGGGTCACTGCCGGAGAGATCAGAAAGGCGATCAGGGAAGGGGTCAGGGACCTCAATCATCTGAAAGCGGTGACCAGAGCAGGAATGGGTTCCTGCGGGTCCAAGACATGCAGACCGCTCATCTTCCGTATCTTCCGTGAAGAAGGGATAGACCTGGCCGATGTAACTGACAGGGTGGACAGACCGCTCTTCGTGGAGGTCCCTCTGGGATATTTCGCAGGTATAGACGGAGGTGATACCGATGGATGATGTGATCATCATAGGTGCCGGTTCTGTCGGAATACCTCTTTCAATGTCCCTCGGGGAGCTTGGATTCAGAACATTGGTCATCGATTCACACGCATCTCCCGGACAGGGAGAGAACAAACATGCGATCGGAGGCATAAGAGCAACACATTCCGACCCGGCAAAGATCCTCACCGGCCTGAGGTCCATAGAGGTCTTCTCCGGATGGGAAGAGCAGCATGGAATGGATATCGAATGGATGACCGGAGGTTATACATTCCCGGTCTACCGCAAGCAGGAAGAGGAGGTGCTGAAGGGTATGCTCCCGATCCAGAAGGAACATGGTCTCGAGATCGACTTCGTTCCAGTGGAGAAGATCAAAGAGGTCGTTCCAGGAATTTCGGAGAACGGACTGCTGGGGGGAACCTACTCTCCCAATGATGGTTCCGCTTCTCCTCTGATGTCGGCCAATGCTTTCTACAGATATGCTATGGAAAGCGGTGTCGATTTCAGGTTCAGAGAAAGCGTAAAGAAAATCATCATAGAAGATGGCAGGGTATCCGGGGTCGAGACCGAACAAGGGACATACCGAGCTCCGGTCGTCGTTGATGCTGCGGGGTCATTTTCCCGGGACATTGTCCGGACAGCCGGAACTGATATCCCTGTCACACCGGATTCCCACGAAGGAGCGATAACCGAACCCGTGAAGCCGTTCTTCACCGCCATGGTGGTGGACCTAAGACCCGGTCCGGGTTCCAAGAACTACTATTTCTACCAGAACATGCACGGACAGATCGTGTTCTGCATCACACCGGACCCGCCAATATTCGGAACCAACAAGAGGGAGACCTCCATCTTCCTGCCCCAGGTGGCGAAGAGAATGGTATCGCTGCTTCCGAGACTCAAGAACATCAGGGTAAGAAGGGTATGGAGAGGATTGTATCCCATGAGCCCCGACGGCTCCCCGCTGGTTGGTTGGAACAGGGATGTTGAGGGACTCATGCACATGACCGGAATGTGCGGACAGGGTTACATGCTGGGACCGGGGATCGGCGAGGTTGGAGCAAGGTTGATAGCAGGCAAGATGAACGAGAACGACAGGATAATTCTGGAAGGTTTCGATCCATACAGGGTATTCGGGGGCGAGGAAGCTCTCAAATGATCGTGGTTCCCGCCTTCCCCTCCAGTGCCAGATAACCTTCCTCTATCGATGCTACTATCACTTTCTTTCCACCACCTTCCAGGAAGCTTATGGCGGCCTCGATCTTAGGCCGCATCGATCCCTTCGGGAATTGACCCTTTTCGAGGAGGTCCTTTGCTTCTTCGATCGATAATGTGCGCAGCTTTCTCTGATCGGGCCTGCCGAAGTTCAGATACACGCCATCGGCATCCGTGAGGATCAGGAACGTATGTGCTCCGATCTCGTTCCCGAGCACTGCGGATGCGCGGTCCTTGTCTATCACGGCATCCATGCCATCAAGGGTCCCATCCTCTTCCAGGAATACCGGCGCTCCCCCTCCACCCGCAGCAATGACAATATGCCCCCGATTCACCAGATGTTCTATCGAACCGGAATTGAGCACCTTCAACGGCATGGGCGATGGAACGACCCGCCTCCAACCCCTTCCGGGATCTTCCTTCATGACCCATTCACATTCTTCCACCAATTTCCCTGCCTGTTCTCTGGAATAGAACTGACCGACGAACTTTCTGGGATCCCTTATTGACGGATCTTTCTTGTCCACAAGCGTCTGGGTGACCAGTGTTACAATATTTCTATCCACACCAATCTTCTTCAGACCGTTCTGAAGTGATTGCTCGATCATGTAACCTATACCACCCTGGGTATCCGCTACAAGGATGCCGAGAGGGATCTCCGGGGCTTTTCCCTTTGACAGTTCCACTCTGAGAAGTGCATTACCCACCTGGGGCCCGTTCCCGTGGGTAATGACCATCTTGAACCCTTCCTTTGCCATCTTGATTATCGGGGGAAGGGATTCCCTTGTGTGTTTGAACTGGTTGGCGATCGTATCCGGAACGCCGGGTCTGGAGATGGCATTTCCTCCGAGTGCGATCACAACGGTCCTTCTTTTCAAGTGCATTTATAAGTACTCCTCAGGGAGCAGGATGATTGTCTATCTGCGTATATAAAAACAATCACCAAAGGAATATAAATTTTGTAAGTTGTTTCTGCCTGCTCTCCATTCAAACTTCCATTTTTCAAGCACAAAGAACACCTGACGAGAATGAGAAGGTAATTCTCTGGAATCCGTCCACCATTACCGGGATTCTACTGTTTTAGCATTTTACCGGGAATCCCGGGAATTTCAATAAGTATATATACTGATATTTGAATCCCGGTATGGATGAAGATACACTTGCCCAACAGTGCATTCCTCGGCAATATAGACCCATTTCTGAGATCTTTCGATGATTCGGGCCGATCCTTTCTCGAGTTAACCGCCAATCAGAATTGGATATCCATACACCCGGTGGTACTATCGATGATCGCATCCCTCGGGTATGAGATCGGTTCAGATAACATCAGACCCATGAAGTTCGAGGCCAGATCCAAACATTATCTTCAACGAATGAAGCTCTTCGATATCCTCGATCTTCCCGAGGAAATGAATATAGAAGAGCATGATCCATCCGGTAGGTTCATACCTCTCACGAATATAAGGACCGCAGGGGAGCTTTCTGATTTCATCAAGGAAATGATCCCCTTACTTCACCTTGATCCGGATCACTCCAGGCCGATAAATTTCATCATAAGTGAAATGGTCAGTAACGTTCTTGAGCATTCACGTTCGAAAGATGGCGCATTCGCTTGTGCACAGTATTACAGGAAGAGCAATACCATCAGGATCGGAATAGCAGACAGGGGAGTAGGGATCAAAAAGACGATCTCAGGATCTCACCTGGTTACAGATGATCTCGAAGCAATAAAGCTGGCTTTGACACCAGGTATAACAGGTATGACCAGGAGAGAAGGTGGAACCGATACAAATGCAGGTGCGGGTCTGTTCTTTATCAAATCAATAGCGACGGTGAATCGAGATTTCTTCATGATCTACAGCGGAAATGCGATGTACAAGCTTCTGAGAACACATCAAGGGAAAAAAAGAACGAAACTCTATGAAGATCCCGATAAGGATCGACATTCTGCCGGATCGGATTATCCCTGCTGGAAAGGCACTGTTATAGGAATAGACATAACCCTGCATCGAACGAAAGAGTTCACCGAACTTCTGGACATGATCAGGAACACCTTTGTCAGGGCGATCAAGGAAAGGAAGAAGAGACGGTACAGGAGGCCCCGATTCATATGAAGGAGATCCTACTCGAACCTCTGGTAGGTGCTTTTGCCGAGAACAAGGATAAGGCCAGAGAGATCAGACTTGAACAGATCATACCCAACATCGAAAGTGGAAACGAGATAATACTGGACTTCGAAGGGATCGATTCTGCAACCCAATCCTTCATTCATGCACTTATTAGCGACCCTATCAGAAAGTACGGAGATGAGGTGCTGGATAAGATACTCTTCAAGAACTGTACGAATGAGGTGAAAAAGGTCATCGAGATAGTGGTCGATTATATGCGGGAGAGCTTGTCATAGGACAAGATAGCCACAACGGCCCATTCTCCTCTTTCCGGCAGATTCCAGAACAGGGACCAACATGGCTATCCTTGGGAAGAGGAAAGAGAAGGATAGCTGGATTGAGGAGGGATGTTATATCATTGTTATCCAGATCATCATCTGGTCCCGAGACATAAGGGAAAGGTGGTTTTCGCCAAATTGAATGTTGATCAGAACCAGATAGCTGCTTCCCTGTATGGGACGTTCCCACGATGATGTTGTTCAAAGACGGAACACCGATCGAGAGGATCACCGGGGCCCTCCCCCGGGCTTCCCTTGAGGCTCTTATAGACAAGCATATTGATATCTGATATTGAAAATATGTTCACAAGGATAATATACAGGAGATTTCTACGTGGAAATGTGAGCATCAATACATCAGAAATGAAAAAGGTCGAACTCACCCAAAGGGAGCTTGATGATATTGATATCAAGAAGAACCTTATCAAACTTGGTGTTATCCTTGGTGTTCTATTGATATTGATCATCATATTGAACCTCCTTCTGGGAGATCAGATAGAGATTATCGGGATTCAGTGGTTGGATAAGTTCGGTTATACGGGCATTTTCCTATCCACTTTCCTTATGGATACGTTCCTTTCTCCCGTATCACCGGACTTTATACTGCTGGTATCCATGGCAGGAGATGTGAATGTGCTGGGGGTACTGTCGATCATGTCATTTGCATCCGTCCTTGCAGGCAATGCCGGATATTTCATTGGAAGGTTCCTTGGAAACAGAAAGATAGTGAGAAAAAGAATAGAACCTTACGAGAGAAGAGGGCATTATCTGATAGAGAAATACGGGATCTGGGCGGTCATTATTGCTGCACTGACACCGATCCACTTTTCCGTTGTTAGCTGGATCGCCGGGATGCTCGAAATGGATTACAAACAGTATCTGGTGGGCTCACTCTGGAGGATCCCGAGGTTTATGTTCTTTTACGTGGTGTTCTCCCTGGGTTTCTCACTTTTCTAGGGTATTATCTCGCATCCGTCGTTTATCTCCGGATGATCAAGGGAATTCTCCTTCAATACTCCTGAACTCATCAGCTCTTCGGCTTCAGGTACAAGCTCCTCCAACCCTTCTATCATCCTTCTTGTTGAAAGGCAGACCCTGTCGAAGAGGTATTTCCCCCAACCCATTGTCTGATTGGCGTAGAGGCACCGTCCTCCGCAGACCCAGAGGATATCACATTCCGAGCATGGGGGGCCCACTGGCCTCGATCCTCTGATGCTCTCCGGTCTCGAGGAGCGGATATCCCCAATGTTCGAATACAGGAGTTCGGGAGCTATCGGACAGGCTTCTATGGAACCTGATGTCATGATAGAAAAGGAATCCATCCCACTCCCGCACCAGATATGGTGAGGCTCATTTGTGATCAGTGTTCTGAGCACAGGGATAAAAGGTACGATACCGAGCACCTTACCTTCCTTCATTGCCCTTGCGAACTCTTTGATAAGCTCCCGGACGCCCTTGTCATAACGATCGAGCCAGGATACGATATCTCCTCTTTTCTCGAGGTCCGACCAGAATACATCCAACTGCCAGTGGACATGATCGAAATGCTTCAGGAGATGGTTGACATCGCGGTGAATATCTCCCTGGTCGGAGAAGGTCATCCTTGCGGTCAGATCGCCCTTGAAACCCCTTTCCTTTATGTTACGAACATTTTCCATTACAAGGGAGTAAGTACCTTTACCCCTGCATGAGTCGGTCAATTCTTCCGGACCATCCAGTGAGACCAGGATGGAATGCAATCTGTGGAGGTATTCGTCCTTGATATTTTGAAGCAGTGTTCCATTGGTCTGGAGAGTGAACGCTTTTGCAGGCACCCTGTCCATTATTTTCTCCATGTACTCCATATTCAACAACGGCTCCCCTCCATAGAACCCTATCACGGCATCTTTGTCCTTTGAGATGAATCTCACCAGATCATCCATATCATAGGAGATGTCCAGAGGTATTCCCGGGAGCTCTCTTGTACCACCGCAGTAAGAACAATTCAAATTGCATCTCTCGGTGGTCAGCACATGATACTGCATTCAAAATATCACATGTAGGAATAGGATATATCGATTTCGGAATGAAAAGAGGGTGACCGGGAAGAGGGTAGGAGAGCGGGTTCAAAACCCGCTTTGGAAACGTTCGTTTCCATGGGAGAGAGAGAGGATTGAATTCATAAGAATTCCCCCCCCCCCGGTCATGGGGTTGGAGTTGATATTTCAACTCTTGAATGGAACCAGAACACTTGGTATACTTGATAGAATGCCCTAACAGTGGAGGGGGAGCTATTCAGTTAGACCGGTCCAGATGTACAGATCGAAATAACGATGGCTCATGCATTTCTGATGCTCTACTGTCACGTGTATTCGACAGATATCAGCAATATTGTCGACTATATTTGACACCATTTTTATGGAAAGAGCATCCGGCTATTAACCCACATAAGGTGTTCTGATCTTATTGATGAACAGTCTCAATAGCTCTTCGAGAGCATCACTACCGTATCCGTGGGTCTTTTACAGAATATGATCGAAAGCCTGATAGCTGATCAAAATGAACAACAGAAAGAAAATAATTAATATCAGTTAAACAGTTAAACAGTTTAACAGGTGAATATATGGAGCTAATAAAGATGTCCAGTAAAGGACAATTGGTGGTTCCGATGGAGATCAGAAAAATTCTGGGGCTGGAAACCGAGGATCAATTCATTGCATATGGCAAGGACGACTATGTCGTCTTTAAAAAGGTCGATCTACCTTCACTTAAGAAAGAATATGAAGAATTGGTCCAGGCCACTTCAAAAATCACGGAAGATGCAAGGATAACTGATGATGCTATCGATGATGAGATCAGGAAATATCGAAAGGAAAAGGAAGGTTCATCGAAATGAGAGTGGTATTCGATACGAATGTCTTGATATCAGCTTTTATTTTAAAAGGAACTCCATACCATTTATTATCGAAAGCGTTGGAGGGTGAATTCGAACTGATGATCTCACCGGATATATTTGACGAGTTCAGGAATGTCATAAACAGAGAGAAATTCAAGCTATCCATAAAGCAAATAGAAGAATCATCAATGATACTGTTCAGAGTACCGGAGATGATCCAACCGTTGTATAAGGTTAATGTGGTACATGAGGATCCAGATGATGACAGGATTCTGGAATGTGCGATGTCCTCCCATGCAGATCTTATCATCTCAGGAGATAGGCATCTTCTTCAACTGACAGAATGGGAAGGGATCAAGATACTGACCCCTTCGAAAGCGTTGGAATTCATTGGAAGAGTGTCGGGTCAATAGCTCTTCGAGAGCATCACTACAGTATCCGTGGGTCTTCCGCAGAACATGCAGTTGCCATCGTCCTTTTCGAGCTCCCCTGTCTCCGAATCCCGGAGCGGAAAGCCCAGGAAAGTCTTGTCAAGACCCTTTTCCATCTCCTGTGCACAGTCCATCTCACCGCACCAATGGGTCTTCACGATACCGTCCCAACCCGAATCCAGGAGCTTGATGCCGTCATCAAGGGAATCTACCATCTTCACACCGTTCTCCAATATCTCGCGCGCCCTTCTCAGAAGTTCTTCCCGGATCTGCTCCAGTGCTTTTTCCGACTCTTCCTTCAGGTTGGATCTGTTGATGAAGCTCTTTGTCGAAAGGTCCCTTCTGGCAAATACCACGGTTCCCTTCTCTATGTCCCTGGGACCGATCTCGACCCTGATCGGGACACCCTTGATCTCCCAATCATAATGCTTGGAACCGGGCCTGCTGTCCCTGCTGTCCAATTTAACGCGGTAGCCCAGATCTTTCAGTTCATCCATGAGCTTGTTGGCCTCTCCCATGACCATTTCCGCCTTGTTCTTGGCAAGGATGGGGATTATCACGAAATGGAACGGAGCTATCTTCGGGGGCATGATAATTCCCTTGTTGTCCCCGTGAACGCCCACGACCGCACCGACCAATCTTTCCGACATGCCGTAGGTTGTCTGGTGGCAGTAGTGGAACTTCTTGTCAGAGCCCTCGTACTTGATATCGTATGGTCTGGAGAAATTCTCCTTGTACTGGTGAATGGAACCGAGTTGAAGCGTCTTCATCGAAGGCATCAAGGTATCGACGCCAACGGTGTAAACTGCTCCGGCGAACTTGTCCCACTCAGGTCTCTTCACGAGCAGGTAAGGCAGGCAGAGGTCTTCTCCGAGCCTGTCCATTATCTGACAATCCTCCCTGATCTGCCTCTCGGCATCTTCGAAGGTCTCGTGGCATGTGTGGGCCTCGAAGAAATGGATCTCCCTGACCCTGATGAAGGACCTGGTCATCTTTGTCTCGTATCTGAACGTGTTCACTATCTGGTATGTCTTGAGAGGAAGGTCGTTGTGGGAGCGTACCCAGAGGGAGAATATCGGATACATCGCAGTTTCCGATGTTGGTCGGAGAAGAAGGGGAACATCCAGCTCGTTGAGACCACCATGGGTTACCCAGTAGACCTCGGAATCGAATCCTTTGATATGGTCCGCTTCCTTCTGGAACTCCGTCTTCGGGATCAACAGCGGAAAATGGACCTCGTCGTGTCCGGTGGCGTCGCATTCCTTCCTTATGATGGAATCTATGAGCTGCATCACCTTCCAGCCGTATGGCGTCCAGACGTTCATTCCTTTTACCGGATACCTCTTCTCGGAGAGCCCCGCTACATCGACGACGTCATTGTACCATTCCGAGAAATCGCTCTTGTCGAGCACTATCTTTCTCTCATCTTTGGCCATTTCTTCCACCTTTTGTGTCAGATGGGTGAATTGGAGAGGTATTAATAATGATTATGTCGGAGGTAGTGGATGTGGAACATAGGCCTTCGTTCCATTATCTGCCGGGACAAGGTATCCTGCTCCTTCTCTTTCAAGGTCCATATTCATCTTTCCAACAATAAACCAAGCAGAATACAAGCCATATTCATGTTTGGAATCCAAAAGATGAATAAGAATACCACTCGATGAACAATTAAAAAAAGGGAGACCGGGGAGCGCTCCCCGGTCTTCGGGTTCGTTACTGTTCTACATATTCTTCTTCTTATTCTTGCTCTTCTTGACAAGAACTATGATCAGGATGATCACACCTGCGATCAACAGAAGTGCTCCGCCGATCACAAGACCACAGAAAAGGCATCCCCTTGCGAATATGCCTTCTACCTCGTCTGACAATTCATCAAGGTCCTTTGTCCACCAATCAGTATATTCATAATCCACAGTTACGGTTTCCGTGCCTGGATTCTCGATTACAAGCGTATACCAGTCATCATCCGGTATTGTGAAAGTGAAACTGGTATCCGTCAAATCCAATTTTTCATAGACTGCAAGAGAAAAATCTGGAGTGCCCATAAGGGGAACATCATCATTTTTCATCTAAATAGATTAGTTCATTCTTTTCTTCTTGAGCTGTCCCGCGACTAGGACAATCACAAATAGGACACCCACTACCGACAGTACCATTATGGATCCACAAGATGAATCCTCAGTGTCACCATGAGGTATTGCGTTTTGGTCTGATGAACCTGAATCACCAAATTCTATAGTGCATTTATAATCTGCATCACCTGTGAAACCGAGATAATAAGTTTTTGCGGTATAAGCATTGTTATCAATTGTGCCAGTGTCCGTTTCACCTGCAGTATCAAGCATTATTCCAATACCATCGATGAACTGGTTCATCTGAGACTTGTATTCGTCATAACTTCTGACATATACTGTATTATCTCCCCCAGTTTTCTTAACCGTTACTGTCATTTTTGTCTTTGCGGGAACACTGATCTCATAGTAGTCCTCATCGTCATCTCCCATATAATAGTAAGATACGGTTCCATTGAAAGTCCCAGCACCTATTACCTCCGCTTCGTCCAACGAATTATTTCCACGGCGTCAAGATAGGCTTGGATTGGTAAAACCATAATAATTCATCTATATACAAGCCTCTTTTCCTATTATGGATTGAAGAGTAATGAGCAATTCATCATGGATCTC
>JAYEPK010000274.1:0-3592 GCA_034723935.1 Thermoplasmatota archaeon | reverse complement strand
GCTTCTCAAGGCTCATAGTATAAGGCCGGAGAGATATACCATCCTTGGCAACGGTCTCGAAGAGAGAGCTGCCGAGAAGATCGCAAGGATCACCGGTGTAATCGGCTGACCTTCGCAAGGTCCGGATACATCAGGTAGAAAGAGATCAATGCTGGTATGACCAGTATGACCGAGAACGTCCACAGGAACTCCGCTCCCAGATACATGAACGAGAAAAGGTTGAAGGTTCCAAGGACCAGGGTGATCAGCGCTCCGTTTGTGAACACTTTTCTCTTCAGCTCCCCCCTTGACAGGTAGATCGCCATGGACCCCCTCATCAAGGAGACGGCAAAGGCGAACAGGATCATTCCCAGGAACTGATCGGACCTCGCATCGATTAGCGCCAGCATCTGACCGGATGTGAAGAGGATATACATGCCCGAGATCCCAAGCGAAAAGCTCAGGAGAAGGAACGGAATGTCTGACCTGCCCTTTGTCTTCCGACGGTTTATAAAAATATGCCACAGCATCATCTCCCCGAGTGCCAGAAGATAAGCCGAAATTAGAAGCATTCCGGATTCCGCATAACCCTCGAAATCCGATATGAAGAAAAGGTGGGAGACGATCACCACGATCCCCAGCAGAAGACCGATGATATAGGTCTTCATGGTGTCCTCCTCCTCTATCTTCTTCTCGTAATGGCTGGTTATGATGAAAAGAAGTCCGAAAGTGGGTGCGAGCCCCATTATCGCTCCCCAGGCAAGGGCGAGGAAGGTGTTCATATAGAGAGCGCCAAGATAGAGTTCGTTATTTAATATTTTGGACCCTCTGCGGTCCAAAAAAGCTTTTTACCTAATCACATTTCGACGTATGATGATTGATCGGAGATGGACCATCTATCTGCCCGTTCTGATAGTGCTGGTGTTATCCGTTCCCGTGGTGTATATGTCAAACTGGATGGATTTCAACGATTCCAGGGAGCTTGCAGCAGAGGTAAGAGATTCCAGTGGTTTCTTTGCAGGTTTTTCCGAGAAGACGTCCACAACCATCGATCTTGTCCCAGATTCGGTTGTGGACAGGGCCATGGGCAATTCGGACGAGAACATCACCTACATCGATTCTTCAGGCGAACAGCAGAACGTGACCCAGGCAAAAGGGAGCAAGACCATCATCGGGAGCATACTGGACGCTCTGTTGATGGTCGGTATCGCGATCGGATCAGCGTTCCTGATCTTTTTCCTCTTCAAGATGAGAAGGAAGGTCACCCTGAAAGCCTTCTTTGCTGTTTCCCTCGGGCTCTGCGCTTCGGTGTCCGTGATGCTCTATCTGTATCTCCTGAAAATGTTCCTGAATGGAGCCTTCGGTTTCGGTATTGAAGACGGGAGCCTGTTCTACGGGATCATTGTTGTGATCGGTCTCTCTATTGGGATCCCGATCGTTTACAATATGGTCTTTCGGTCCCTTGAAAGGAAGAGAAAGAACCCTGCTCTTATTGCTTTCTGTGTTCTGATGGGGCCCTTCCTTACGATCGTCCTTCCTGTCTGGGTCATTGTCTTCCTGCTTTCTGGAGTTGCCATATGGGACCTGTGGGCGGCAAAGAGGGGTGTTATCAAGGAGATGGTCAACCTCTCCGATGAACATCGAAGAGAGGACAGGAAAGTGCAAAGAAAGGTTCCTCTCCGGCAGAGCTCTCCGGATCGATCGGGCACCTCCCGGATCACAGCTCACCCCGCAAAGGCATCACTTCCCGGGATGAACAGGAAAAGAAGATTGTTCGATGTTCAGGCAGGAGAGGACATCACCTCCTACGGTCTGTATGAAGGAAAGCATTTTTCTCTGGGTATAGGTGATTTCATCTTCTTTTCAGTACTTGTTACGGCTACCTTCAAATGGATGATGCTCAAGCTCCCGTGGATGGGTTTCTATGTGTTCGGCTTCGGGGAGCTCCTTGCGGTCCTGATTACGATACTGGTTGCTTTCGCAGTGATCCTCGGACTGAAGCAGACCCTCTCTTATCTTGAGAAGGAGAGCCTCATGCCTGGTCTTCCGATCTCTGTTCTCTGGGGTCTGGTTGCATTTATTCTGGTATTTCTGGCACTCGAGATAGTGAACTGGATAGGATACGGGCAGCCTGTGAACCCTTTCTGAGAAGAAGGATCCAGGTAATGATTTAAAAGAGTAACAGCTCATTGCAGTATGGTGAGAACATGGGAAGAGCGATGGCCTTTATCTTCGCAACCACTATGATAATGATCCTGTCCCTGGGTCCGGTGGATGCTCAGGTGGATGATAGTAAGCTTCCGGATATCCGGTTCGAAGGAAGGATAGAGATCTCGGGCTCAACTTCAGGAGGGCCCTATGACGGAATGCCCGGGGATGTTTTGACGATCATTGTGAAGGTGTCGAACAATGGTTCGACTCCTGCGGAGAACGTTAATGTCCAATTTCTTGTTGATGGTGTTGAGAAGAAGCTCTCGATCTTGCGTTCCTTAAAGAACGATACGGATGATGTCAAGACCGTGATATTCTCATGGGTTGCAGAATCCGGGAAACACGGTATCATGATCGAGATAGATCCGGATAATTCGATCGCGGAAACGAACGATCAGTTCACCGGATCGAACAACAACATTCTTACCAGGGAGATAAGTATTGGAGGTAAACTCTTCGATGGGGGAGCGGTTCCATTTCCTGGAATATTCTTTATCTTTTCTTCACTTGTCCCGGTATTGATACTTTCTCTATGGAAAAGGAAAAAGTAAATTTTCTTCCAATGTTTCTCTATCCCGGGAGGATCGAATATTTCATTTCAGCAACATTTAAGTAATAAAGGAGAAATCACCAGCTCCAATCGTTCTCTGCCACTGTGGCTTAGAGGTATAGAGACTCTATTATCTTTTCATAAAATTTTGATATATTCCGAAAAGATAATAGCCAGCAAAATCACCAATGTAATGTTTTCTATTTTGATTTTGCAAGGCTTGGACACATATTCAATGAACGATGAAATGTGTCCAAATAACATCACCAGGGAGGAGCGAATATTTCATTCCAGCAACATTTAAGTAATAAAGGAGAAATCACCAGCTCCAATCGTTCTCTGCCACTGTGGCTTAGAGGTATAGCGACTCCTTGGTAAGGAGTAGGTCGAGGGTTCAACTCCCTCCAGTGGCTCTCGTATTTTAGTTAAGAGCCACAAGGCTACAAATTGGATAGACACTAGACTAGATTATCCACGTTGTTTTGATGTGAAACGGATGTGCGGGCTTTATAGTTGCGAACATAATATTTCCAAATTGTAATCGCTGTTCGCAATCTACGTGTCCAAAACACAAAACAGCATCATCAGTAGTGTTTTGGACTATGAATATAAGGTTGTGAGGTCATGAGGTTCACGTTCAAATCGACATTATACAACTGAGGCACCAACACTAAATGTTCCGCGCTCGAAAAACAATTTTTATTGTTGTTCCGAAAACGGTCCTTTAATGAAGCACTCATGACCCTTCGGGCCACACATAAAGATGAAAATGGGTTGGTTCAGGTCCCACAACTTTTATAGAATTCCTTTCTGATTAATGTGAGACGAACATATGAGGTCGATTTTTTCTGG
>JAYEPK010000273.1:0-3601 GCA_034723935.1 Thermoplasmatota archaeon | reverse complement strand
CTTCACAGGTTGGAGATATCGAGGAACTGATCCGAAACGATCAAATGGGCTTGATCCTTGACTGGCTCAGGACCAATGTTCATCAACACGGAAGGAGATATCCTGCAAAGGAACTCATCATGAAGGCCACCGGGAAAGAGTTATCCGTAGATCCGTTCATAGGATATCTCAAGGAAAAATATTCCAGGGTCTATGGAATATCACTTTGATCGTAGGCTTTTCGGGATACGATCCTTGTAACCATTGAATACCGGGTCACTTGCGATGGTCATTGTCTCCAAATATGGGAAAGAGGAGATAAAGGAATGGGGTGAAGAACGTTGGGGGAGCTGAACGCTTACTCTTCAGATGACAGTTTCCCGGAGACCGGAGCTTCATCCAGGACCGACATCCAGTCATCTGAAAGTGGTGCGGAAAGCTTCTCTTCAACCTCTTCTTCAATGTCGGGAAGATCACTGTAAAGGTCCTTTTCCTTGCTTACCTCTTCTTTCTCTGGCTCACCTTTTCTTCTTCCGAGGAGTAGCAGAAAGATAACTATCACGATTATAACTACCAGCACGATGGGAATTACAAGGAAAAGAGGATTGATCCCTTTTTCGCTGGTTCCATCGTCGTCATCATCGTCATCGTCCACAGATGAGCTGCCAAGGACCTTGAAGGAGGCAGTTCCCAATATGCCGCCATAGGATGCAGTTGCTGTGTGATCTCCGGCAGTATTTGCAGTGAAAAGACCCTGCAAGGTTATGAGCCCGCCTCCATCGACAGACCAGAGAATATCAATTTCTATGGCGTTCCCATCGGCATCGGTCACGACTGCCGTGAACCGGATCTTCTCGCCAATGTTCACCTCGGATCTATCACCAGTCACCGTGATTGCACTTGGAAGGCCTGTTGAAATGGAGATCGTCGTCTGGGCCGAGACTTTCGAACTGTTCGCATAAACGATATAATTGCCAGGTTCGGAAGCTGTGAAGTTTCCTGTCGTGTCGATGGTCCCACCGCCGCTTACTTCCCACTGGACATCCATTTCCATGGTGTTCCCATCAGCGTCCGATCCCGGAGCATCGAACCGAACATATTCATCGGTTGTGATCTCCGCCTCGGCGGGAACGATCGTCAACCAGACAGGCTCCCCTGCGGATATGTTGATCGGAGCACTTGCAGTTACGTCGGAGAGGGCCGCATATACCGTGAATGTACCCACTGTCATGGGGTCAAATCTTCCATCGGGGCTTATAACGCCACCTCCCGACACATCCCAGTTCGGGGTTTCCTGGAGTGTGTTCCCGTCAGCGTCCATGCATGTGGCATTGAACTTGATCATTTCATCGGTGGTGAAGGAGAAGGAATCCGAGGTTATCTCTATAGAATCCACAGGACCCATCCTCACCGAGAATGTCATATTCTCGGACCTGCAAGCGTCCATACCATCAGAGGCCAGGAAATGGTATGTGTGAATGCCATAGGAGAAGGTCGAATTGAATGTGTATACTCTTCCATCAGTAACGTTGTCGTCCGATACATTACCTTCCATGGTGTAATTGACACCATCAACATTGGTAAACAGATGGTCAGGTAAGTCCCCGTCCAGGTCCTGATAGCAAACCGTGAACGTTACCTCCTGTGTGATGTCGGGGAGTACGACGTCGACACCGCCATCCATGAGTTCCGGCAGTCCGTTGTGATATATCCGGATGGAAGATATGGTAGGCGTAATCGCAGGTCCTGTAGTATTAAAGAACATTTTGAACTGGAACATCTTCCTTCCACTGTGAGATTCGTTAATTGATTCGCCCATCTCGTAAAGGTCCCCCATCGAACCATTGGGCCCGATAAAGGATTTCTGATCAAGGTGTCCCATGTCATTTGCGGACCTGACCTGGTAGGTGATGTTAGTTCCTTCCGGTATATCACCCGTCCAATTCAACATCGACCAGCGGGTGGGACCATTCTTTTCGAATATCGGGGAAATGTATGATCCTGTCTCTGCATATACCCTGTATTTGAGCTTGATGCTGCCGATCTGAGAATCGTCGGATCCGGAGCTCTGGATCTTGATCCTGTAATGGAACGCTTCATGTGGCCAACCATCGTCAAAGAGGTTAATACGTCCGGGGGTCGAGATGATCTCATCCCATGCATCGATCTGCCCTGTGGAATCGAACCATTCTGCTCCATCATCCGAGAAGCTGACAAGTACCTTCGATCCTGCGGAGATATAGGATACGACCTCGAACTGGTAAACGGAGGATGCAATAATACCTTCCATGAGATCCGTGGAGATCAGCGGAGCCACATCTATAGCACCGGTATCGTTAAGCTTCACCAGGAAATAATCATAAGCTCCCTCGCCATAGGAATCAGTATTGCCTGTGACGATGATGCCGCTCGTGGTCTTGAATATCTCGACGGGTTCATCATTCCTTTGCCCGGTGATCTTCTTGTACCAGTCCATGTTTCCATCGCTGTTGATGTTCATGATCAGAACATCCGGATATGAACTTGAAAGATCGGTGCCAGCAATGGTTATCTCTCCGTCATGAGCTACCATGCTCGTTACCCTTTCATTGGTGAAAGTATCATATGTCCTGTTCCATGACTCCACCCCGTTGCTGTCGGTCTTGATCAACCAGATATCGGAAGGGTAGGATGAAGCATACGAGTAGGTGTATCCGGAGAGATAGATGTCCCCGGATCCTACTTGCTGGATAGCGGTCAGATAATCGTCCCCATATGTTCTGTTGCCAAATTCCTTCTCCCAAACCAGATCTCCATCCGCATTAACTTTTATCAGGCACCCCTGATAAACATAAAAATCCCCCCGATAGCTACCTGTGATCAGGTATCCCCCTCCAATACATTCGATCGCATCTTCGAGCACGAATTGGGGATGTGAGGGACCGGTTACATTGAATATCTCGTTGCCGGACCCATCGATCTCCAGAAGGAAATAGCTCTGATTCAGACCAGTATTGAATTCTCCGATTATCATGTACCGGTCCGTTCCACTGATCATTATCTCCTTTGGCGTCTCTGTTGCATTGATATCTATCGTCGTGTTCCATATCTGCTGTCCCGAAGAGGTTATCCTTGCAATGAACACATCCTGAGTGTATACCTGAAAAGGGGTTGCCATTCCTGTGATCAGATAATCTCCGTTCGGTGCTTCAACTGCACCGTATGGAAAAGTGTTCTTTGCGAAATTGAACTCCTGCTCCCAGACAACGGAACCAGCGGGATCCATTTTCACAATATACGACATTTGTACGTAATAACCGGTCGAGTTCAGGTATTCGTGTGATCCAAGCAGCATTACACCACCATCGGATGTCTGCATGGATCCCCTCAATACCTCCCTATTCTGGTATCCATAGGTTTTCATTAAGGCCTGTTTGATCACTCCCGATTCGGTATCGAGGGTCATGCTCCCAATGTCCTGGATGTGATCGTCGTTAACATACTCGTCAATTATATTGCAGGATATCTGATCGAGTTCAAGAGTACCGGAAGAGTCCAATCTGACATCACTCATGAAGCCCTCGTTGAGCTCTTTCCATTCATCCAGAACGATCGCATGGTCCGTTCCGTTCCTTGTTGGTTC
>JAYEPK010000272.1:0-3614 GCA_034723935.1 Thermoplasmatota archaeon | reverse complement strand
CACCCACTGGGGCATGTTATTGGAGAAGATCGCGACCCTGTCCCCTTTCGAGATCCCCATCTCCCTCATCTTCACTGCGGTCCTGAGTATTTTCTTCGAGAGCTCGCCGTACGTGATCGTTCTCCAGTCACCATCCTCTTTCCATTTCATCGCTGGATGGTCGGGAAGTTCCTTCCCTTTTAAAAGGATCGATCTGGCCAGATGTCTGTTCTCCATGATATCACCGACATTATCCACAAGGTGTGATTCGTTAATAAACCCGTTGCTTGAACATCCATGTTTGCTCACCTCCCCCCCCTTTGACCCTTAAGTATTTTCAAATGGAATGTGGGTCGGAGAGAATCGATGACCCCACCGATCGGATATCCGCTTGGAACATACCGGCAGCAGGCAGTATCCCTCCAGCAGAGTAATACGGTTCAGCAGGATGCTGGACAGAACCTGCCCCTGACAGGCGATGAGAATGGCTTGATGCGGAATTCATTGGGTCCCCCCGGATGATATTCTCCATGAGAGCATCGAGATTATCCAACGGAGTATTCACAGCTTGCAGTTTTATTTAAGATCAAAAAGATAGTAATTCGACCATGTACACAGAACATAATATTGGATGGAAACCGGTTGCCGTGATGCTTTCAGTCCTGGGTCTTTTTTTCTTCTCCGGAATTGCACTTGCAGGCGAGAGCGAAGTGGAAAGCTCCGGCTACAGAACGATTATCTCTGATGATATCCTTGTTGATACGGAATGGAACTTTAAGGGCTCCCCGTATATCATCCTGGATCATGTTCAGCTCGGATCAGGGGTCGAACTCCGCATTGGTCCGGGAACAGAGGTCCTGTTCGAAGTTAACGGCACACTTTCATCGGGTATGAAGCTCTTTGAAAGCGGTGGATATCTCATCGATCACCAGGATGAAAGCTCCGATATCGTGATCAGCGGTAACGTAACCGATCCGGTCGTATTTGGCATGTCAGGCGGGCCCCCCTCATCAAGGATAACCCTTGGTATCGGTACCGGATGTGAACTGAAGATGGAGAACGCAAGTTGGAACGGTTCCGGTTCGATACTCCTTCTCGGGTCCGACAACTGCACGATCAAGAGAAGTGTTTTCGGCAACGGTTCCGGCATCATCCTGGAGGATGTCCCAGATGGTGAGGTATGGAAGGAACCACAGAACAACGTGATCAGGGAGAATGTGTTCTACGCCGGAGGGAGATCGATAACGATCAGCTCCGGTTCCCTTCCCGAAAATAATCTGATCTGCATGAACGACCTCCATCTGGGAACCCAGGTAAATGGAAAAGGAGGTTCCTGGATGGATCAGAGATCAATCGGCAATTACTGGGAAAATTACAATGGATCCGACCTTGACGGGGATGGTATTGGAGATACGGACCTTCCATGGATGGGGATGGATGAAGCTCCGCTTATGGACCCTTATCTATCATCCTCGCTTTTCAGGGATACCGATGGTGACAATGCAACAGACCTGGAAGATGATGATGATGACGGAGATGGTTGGACCGATGAGATCGAGATAGGATGTGGCACGGACCATCTGGATAGTTCAATGTTCCCTGATGATAATGACGGTGACCTGGTACCAGATGATCTCGATGAGGACGACGACAATGATGGTTTCTCTGACATCCTGGAAGTGGACCATGGATCCGAACCTCTTGATAATACCTCTTTCCCAAAACCTCCGAAATGGAAGGTGTTCCCCGGGTTCAGGTGGATGGAAGGGTTCACCATCGTGATCGAACTGTTCGACCTCGTGATCGACATGGATACACCTATCGGTTCACTCGAGTTCAGTGTTACCTCGAGTTCGGATGAGAGTGTTTCGTTTTCCATATCGAACGGAACGATGATCATCTCCTCCTGGGAAAAGGAACACTGTTGGTTCGTGGTAAATGTATCAGATGGAGTGTTCAATGAGGAAGCGTTCCTTGAGATATTCGATGATCCCGGCAGTGATCCAGCAGGTGAAGAGGAGAACAATTCTGCTCTTGAATTCAGCAACGATTTCATAGATTTCATCTTCGAGCATCTCCCGGAGATAATGATCCTCGGGATCTCCCTGATGTTGATACAGGGCATATACACGATGGTAACGAGAAGAAGGGACAGATGATCAACGGATACGATCAAAGGACCTTGATCCTTGAAAGTTCAACCGTACATCGGGCCGGGTGTGGAGGTTTTTCTCTCGGTCTTCTCCTCTTTTTTCTTCATAAGAAGGCTTGTCTGTGTGATCAACTGTTTGGCGGAGTCATCATCGAGTCCGCCGCGGTTTACAAGGAAATCCTGGATCTGCTCTACGGTCTCCCCTTCCTGAAGCTTTGCTGCAATTATGGCAATGAACCGATTTGCCATGAACTCCTGCATCTCCTGTGTCAGGCCCATGATGTTTATCAGGTTCTGTGCTCCGACGATCAGAAGTGACAGAGCATCGTTGAACTCGTTGTAACTTAAGGATTCGAAGTCCAGGTCCACCTGTATTATGGGTTTGTCATCATAACCAACAAGACCCGCCTTCATCAGGTTCAGGTCAGTGTTGAGGTGAAGCAGTTTCTTGTACAACCTCATCCTCTCCGTGGGATCCATCGCATCGGTAGGGATGACGGGGTTTATAACAAGGTTTGCAAAGTGCTTTCCGACCACAACTTCGATATTGAAAGGGATCTTCGGATGCGAGGCGACTATCAGGGCCTTGTCCTCCTGTCCCTCTACCTTCTCCTTCCGGATGTCCCACGGGTAATCCAGCAGGTTCTCAGCTCCTTCTTTACCTTCCTTCAGCCATTTGGCGATCTCTTCACTCCAATCCATGGATATCAAGCCTGCTAGCCCATATTAATAGATAAACATTGTCCAGAAATTACCATGGTCGGATGATCACTTTCCGGGATATGTTATTATACCTTATCTCACTCCAAGCACGGTGATGGATTGGATGAGATCGCAAAGCATGTAACCCTTCTTTTTGTAGCTGTGAGCGCTGCGGACAAACAGATACTGGAAGAAGAGGTCTTCATCATGGAGAAATGTGCTCTGGATTACGGTATAGTCGAAGAGGAGTGGCAAGAGGCGCTGAGCGGATCCTTCATAAGATATTTCAACAGAGGTGATGCAGCCATTTCCGATGCGATCCTCAAACTGTCAAAGGCACTTGATCGGGAAAAGAAGAAGGAACTGGTCGAGGATCTTCTGGCGATCGCCCTTGCCGACAATGTATTTCACGAGAAGGAGAAGTTGATCCTGAAGATGGTATGTCGTGGGTTCGATGTACATTTGAAGCTCCCCAGGGAGTTCAGGTCCAATAACAGATAACCTCTCCTCCGCTGTAGAACATTGTCCTTCGGAGATGCTTTGACCGCAGGATGTTAATTCTCGATACACCATGACCCTGCATGGAGATCTCGACCATATTCGGTTCCCTGGGGGTAGGTCTGCTCCTTGTTGCGTTCCTTCTGAACCTCTTCAAGTTCGTATCCCAGGACAACAGGGCGTATATCATCCTGAACATACTCGGAGCTGGTATAGCCTGCACGGCTTCGGTCATGATCTGGTTCATCCCCTTCATCGTTCTGGAACTGATCTGGATGGGGGT